>NZ_WIVR01000099.1:0-11493 GCF_009600525.1 Pseudomonas sp. FSL R10-1350 | reverse complement strand
GGGCTGGACCTGGCGAGCCTTAAAGGCAGCGGCCCCAACGGCCGTATCGTCAAGCGCGACGTCGAAGCCGCCAGCGCCGTCCCCGTAGCGCCAGCACCGGTCATTGCGGCAACGGTCAGCGGCCCGGGGTTTGATGAAATCCCCCACAGCGGCATGCGCAAAACCATTGCCCGGCGCCTGGTAGAGAGCAAGGCCACGGTCCCGCATTTTTACCTGGACGTCGAGATTCGCATGGAGCGCTTGCTGGCCTTGCGTGAGCAAGTCAACCAGAGCGCGCCGCGCAAAATCTCGATCAACGACTTTATCGTCAAGGCCGTGGCTGTGGCCCTGCGCCAGGTACCGGCCATGAACGTGACCTGGACCGACACTGCGCTACGCCAGTACCACGAGGCCGATGTGTGCGTGGCGGTGTCCACGGACACCGGGCTGATTACCCCGGTAGTGCGCAACGCGGGCGGCAAAGCCTTGTCGCAGATCAGCGCCGATATCGCAGAACTGGCCGAGCGTGCCCGTGACGGGCGCCTGCGGCCCGAGGAATATCAGGGCGGCAGTTTCACAATCAGCAACCTGGGCATGTTCGGCGTCGAGCAATTCAGCGCCATTATCAACCCGCCTCACGCAGCAATTCTGGCGGTGGGCGCGACCCAGCAGAAGCCGGTGGTTGAAGACGGCGAGCTGAAAGCCGGCGCGGTCATGCGCTGCACCTTGTCGGTGGACCACCGCGCCGTAGATGGTGCGCTGGCGGCGCAATGGCTGGCCGTGTTCAAGGGCCTGATGGAAAACCCGCTGGGCATGCTGATTTGAGGGAGTCCCCATGAGCGATAACACTTTTGACGTGATCGTGGTGGGTGGCGGCCCCGGCGGTTACGTCGCGGCGATCCGTGCCAGCCAGTTGGGCCTGCGCACGGCGCTGGTCGAAAAGGCCCACTTGGGCGGGATCTGTCTGAACTGGGGCTGCATCCCCACCAAAGCCTTGTTGCGCAGCGCCGACGTCTTGCGCCTGATCCGCAATGCCAAAGGCTTTGGCATTGACGTGGGCCAGGCCAAACCGGACCTGGAGGCCATCGTCAAACGTTCCCGCGACGTGGCGGCGCAGTTGCAGCGCGGCGTCAGCGGGCTGATGAAAAAACACCGTGTCCAGGTCTTCAACGGCCATGGGCGGCTTAATGGCCCGCAGCGGCTGAGCGTGACCGGCGAGCAGGGCGAACAACAGCTGAGTGCGGCGCACATCATCCTTGCCACCGGCGCACGGGCCCGCGTGCTGCCGGGCATGGAGCCAGACGGCCAACACTTCTGGACCTACCGTGAAGCGCTGGTGCCAAAAAGCATACCCAAGCGTTTGGTGATCATCGGTGGCGGCGCCATCGGCATCGAATTCGCCAGCTTCTACCATGCCCTGGGTGCCCACGTCAGCGTGGTGGAGATGGCTGAGCGCATCTTGCCGGTCGAAGACCAGGACATCAGCGCCCACGTGGCCCAGTCGCTGACCCGCGAAGGCATCAACTTGTACACCGGGTGCGCAGTCAAAAGCAGCCGCGTCCAGCAGGGCAGCGTCCAGGTGCAACTGCAAGGCAAGCGCCAGGAGACGTTACAGGCCGATGTGGTGCTGGTGGCGGCGGGGATTGTGGGCAACGTTGAAGACCTTGGGCTCGAAGGGACTGGGGTCAAGGTCGAGCGCAGCCATGTGCAGGTCGATGAATACTGTCGCACCGACGAACCGGGCGTGTACGCCATTGGCGACCTTGCCGGGGCACCGTGGCTGGCGCACAAGGCCAGCCACGAAGCGGTGATCTGCGTAGAGAAAATCGCCGGGCACGCCCCGCATCCGTTGAATCCGCTCAGCGTCCCCGCGTGCACCTACAGCCACCCGCAAGTGGCCAGCGTGGGCTACACCGAAGCCCAGGCACGCGCGGCCGGCAAAGCGCTTAACGTCGGTAAATTCCCCTTCGTGGCCAACGGCAAGGCCATCGCCATGGGCGCCACCGAAGGTTTCGTCAAAGTCATCTTTGACGCCGACAGCGGCGAACTGTTGGGCGCACACATGGTGGGTGAAGAAGTCACCGAAATGATCCAGGGCTACGTCATCGCCCGTGGGCTTGAGACCACCGAGGCTGAACTGATCGACAGCATCCTGCCGCACCCGACCATGTCCGAAGCCATGCACGAAGCCGTGCTGGCCGCCTACGAGCGGGCACTGCACAGCTGACAACCCCTCGTCTACGACGCCGCGCTGACGCGCATCAAACAGGCCGCCGAGTAACTTCAGCATCCCCCAATCGGTTCCCTCTCCTTCGGGAGAGGCGTGGTGAGGGGGATCTTAGATCAAGATCAATAAATCGCAGCCTGCGGCAGCTCCTATCAAATATGAAATAAGTTATTGATTCTAAAGGCCTTGTAGGAGCGAGCTTGCCTCGCGATCTTTTGATCTTGATCCAGCTTGTGATCTTGATCTAAGAGGCCCCGTTAAACCACGCTGTCCGAACGCAGGTGTTGCGCAGTGGCTAAGCCGCAGCAATGGATATGTACCCAAAAATACTGAGGTGGATGGTTTTACGGCTGCATGCAGCCGATCGCAGCCTTCGTACCTCGTCAGCGACTACAGTCGCCTGTTTGCTGCGCGATAGCGCGGCGTCGAAGACGGGGCGGCAGCTCCTACAGAGGGTTCCGGCCTTACGACGTGCCTCTGCGCAAAACCTGCGTTCGGCCAGCGTGGTTTAACGGGGGCTCTTAGATCAAGATCAAAAGACCGCGAGCACGCTGGCTACAGCACTTTATTTACTGCTGCACATGACACCGGACCCCCGTCTCAAGCGCTTGCGGCTGTTGGCAGCCATCGGTGCTCAGGCTGCAGCGTTCACGGAAGAAACACCCCTGGGGAAGGTTTCGGTTGCCTGGCAATTCGGTGGGCGCCGCCACCTGTTCGGCCCGCAATGGCACGCCCAGGCGGGGAACGGCTTCGAAGAGCAGGCGCGTGTACGGATGGCGCGGCTGGTCAAGAACTTGCGCCGCGCTGCCCAGCTCGACGATCTGCCCCAAGTACATCACGGCCACCCGGTCAGACATGTGCCGTACCACCGAGACGTTATGGGAAATCAGGATGTAGGTCAGATTGCGCGCCCGTTGCAACTCGGCCAGCAGGTTGAGGATCTGCGCCTGCACCGAGATGTCCAGCGCAGAGGTGGGCTCGTCCAGCACGATGATGTCCGGGTCCGACGACAAGGCTCTGGCAATGGCGATCCGCTGGCGCTGGCCGCCGGAGAACTGGTGGGCAAAACGGTCGAGGTATTCCGGACGGATACCGACCTGGGCTGCCACTTTCGAGGCAATGTCGCGCATCTGTTCGCGTGAGCGCATGCCGCGCGCATAAAGCGGCTCGGTGATGATGCGCCAGATCGGCAACCTCGGGTTCAGTGATGATTGCGGGTCCTGAAAGACAATTTGCACATTGCTGCTGCCCTGGCCTTTTTTGCCGTTGGCCCAGCTCAACGCGCCACTGCTGGGGGCAACCAGGCCCATCAGCACTTGCGCCAGGGTACTTTTGCCACAGCCGGACTCACCGACGATGCCCAGGGTTTCTCCGGCCCTGACCTGAAGGTCGATGCCATTAAGGGCATGGGCATAGCCGCGGGGCCGCCCCAGCCAGTCATTACTGACGGGGAAGCGCACGCGCACGTCGGTCAATTGAAGGATCTCGTGAGGCACCACGGCCACCGATTCAGTCACTGCACTGTTCATCACGAAAGCTCCTTATGCGGTAGCCAGCAAGCGCTTTTACGTTGTTCATCGTGGTTGATGGCGGTCAACACCGGCCGCTCGCTGCATATCGGCAACGCATGCTGGCAGCGCTCAGCGAACGTGCAGCCGACGGGCAGGCGCGAGAGATTCGGCACTTGCCCGGGAATGGTCATCAAGGGCTGCCCCGGCTCGACCATTTCCGGCAAGCCGCTGAGCAACCCCTGGGTGTAGGGATGGCGCGGATGGCGCATCACATCCGCGGTCAGCCCTTGCTCAACCACCGCGCCGGTGTACATTACGTACACCCGGTCACAGAACTGCGACACCAGGGCCATGTCGTGGGTGATCAGCAGAATGGCAGTGCCTTTTTGCCGGGCCTTTTCTTGCAGTAACAGCAGCACCTGGCGTTGCACCGTGACGTCGAGTGCGGTGGTGGGTTCGTCGGCGATCAGCAACTGCGGCTCACACGAGAACGCCAGGGCAATCATGACCCGCTGGCGCATGCCGCCCGACAGTTCGAACGGGTAGCTGTCCAGAACCTGCTCGGGGCTGGCGATGTGCATGTCGCGCAGCAGCTCGATGGCCTTGGCCCGGGCCTGTTGTGTACTGATTTTTTGGTGATGGATGATCACGTCGAGCATTTGCCGACCGATCCGCCGCGTCGGGTTGAGTGCGGTCATCGGCTCCTGGAAGATCATCGCCGCATCACGGCCGCGAATCTTCAAAAGCTCTTTTTCAGGGGTGATGAGCATGTCGCGATCGAGCATGCTCAGGCTGCCGGAGGTGATCCGGTAACTGCGCTCGGGCAGCAAGCGCATGCTGAGCATCGCGGTGACGGATTTACCCGACCCGGACTCGCCGACCACGCCCACAATTTCGCCGGGGTTGACGTGCAACGACACGCCATTGAGTGCCTTGACGCTGCTCTTGTAGGCCGGGAACTCCAGGCTCAAGTTGTCGATGGCCAACACTGGATTGCAAGTAGACATGCTTATTTCCCCTGCTGGCGTGGATCGAGCAGATCGCGTACGCCATCGCCCAACAAATTGAAGCCCGTAGCCGTGATCAGAATGGCCAGCCCCGGGAAGGTGGAGTACCACCAGTTATCCAGAATGTAATTGCGCCCGGTGGCGACCATTGCCCCCCACTCAGCGGTGGGCTGTTGCGCACCCAGGCCGATAAAGCCCAGGGCCGAGGCCATGAGAATGGCGCTGCCGATGTCCAGACTCAGTTGCACCAGCAATGGTGGCATGGCGTTGCGCGCAACGTGCCAGTGGACCATGTGCCAGCGCTCGGCACCGAAGGTTTCGGCGGCCTTGACGTAGCCCATCTGGCGAATGCTCAAAGACTGGCCGCGGGCCAATCGCACATAAGAAGGGATCCGTACCAGAGTAATCGCCAGCATGGCATTGAACAGGCTGGCGCCCAGAGCGGCTGCCAGGGCCATGATCAGCACCAGTGACGGTACCGACAGCATGATGTCCATCATGCGCATGGTCACGGCGTCGAAACGCCCGCCAATCACCCCGGAAAAACAGCCCAGCAGCCCGCCGATAAAACAGGCGGAAAAGGCCACGAACAAACCGACGCCGACCGATTGACGGCTGCCGAACAGCACTCGGCTGAACAGGTCACGGCCTACTTCATCGGTACCGAACCAGTGCTCGGCAGACGGCGCGGCCAAACGCGCCGAGAGGTTCAGGGCGTTAGGGTCATGGCTGGCCAGCCATGGTGCGAAGATCATGCACAGCACCACCATCAGGGTGATGGCCAGCCCGGCCATGGTCAGCGGGCTGCGGCGGATCTGATGGATCAAGTAGGCGGTTTGCTCGCGCCAGCGCGGGGTGGGGGCGGTGGAAGTCAGAGGGACGGACATTTCAATTCACCTCGCCGATACGCGGGTCGATCACGCGATACAGAAGATCGATGGCCATGTTCAGCAACACATAGATAAACGACACCAAAATGGCGAAACCCATTACCGCCGGGAAATCCAGCGACTGGATCGACTTGACGACGTAGGCGCCCATGCCGGGCCAGGCGAAGACAGTCTCGGTGAGCACTGCGCCGTAGAGCAGGTCGCCCAGGGTCAGGCCGAGCACCGTCACCGAAGGGATCAACGCATTGGGCAGGGCGTGGCGCAGGATCACGGTCCAGCGCGACAGGCCATAGGCGCGGGCCGTGCGGATATAGTCCTCGCCGAGCTGGTCGAGCATGGCGGAGCGAATTTGCCGGGCGATCACCCCCAGCGTCACGAAACCCAGTGTGGCGGCGGGCAGGATGAGGTGTTTGAGCGCGTCCACAAACAGGCTGAAGTTTCCGGCCAGCAGGGCGTCAATCAGGTAGAACCCGGTAATCGTGGTTGGCGGGGCAAGCCCTTCGGACAGACGCCCGCCACCGGGCAGCCAGCCCAGATGGCCATAAAACAGCACGATGGCGCCCAGCCCCAGCCAGAAAGCCGGGGTTGAAATCCCGGTGACCGCCAGGGTCCGTGCAATCTGGTCGATGGCGCGGTTGTGATAGACGGCCGACAACACACCCAGCGGTACGCCCACCACAATCGCCAGGAACAACGCGACTACCGCCAGTTCCAGGGTCGCCGGGAAGAACGCCTGCAGGTCTTCGAGCACCGGGCGATTGGTGCGGATCGACGTGCCGAGGTCGCCCTGCACCAGGTCCAGCAAGTAACGGCCATATTGTTGGTACAGCGGCAAATCCAGCCCCAGTTGATGGCGGATGCCGGCCACCAGCTCATCGCTGGCACGGTCACCGGCAATGAGTCGGGCGGGGTCGCCAGGAATCAGGTGGGAAATGGCAAAAGTAATCAGCGAAACACCGAACACGACCAGCAACAGGCCAAGCAGGCGCTTGCGCAACAACGTCAGGAAGGCCATAAGGCACCTCTGTTACTCAAACGACAGATATCAGAAAACCGTGCACGCCTTTAGCGGCGTGCACGAAAGCGCTGGTTCACTTGCTCATGCTGCCCAGGTTGAAGACCTGTTCGAGCATGGGGTTGAACACATAGCCTTTGACCGAATCACGCATCGGCAAGGTGTAGCTCTTTTGGTAGAGGTACACGTAAGCACTGTCGTTGAGCGCCAGCTTTTGCGCGTCCTGATACAACTCGACGCGCTTGGCCTGATCGCTGGTGGTGGCCGCTTCACGAATCAGCGTGTCGACCTGCGGGTTGCTGTAGAACGAGCGGTTGCCTTGCAGGCCCTGCATTTTGGAGTCGAACCAGAAGTTCATGAACATGTACGGGTCGGCGAAGTCAGGGCTCCAGGTGCCGACGGCGATGTCGTAGTCGGCCTGGCCCACCCGTTCGCGCAGGGTGGCGTTGGCAGTTTTTTCCATCTTGAGGTTAATGCCCAGTGGCATCAGGGCCGCTTGCAAGGTCAGGCCAATCGGTTCCCAGTTGGCGTCCTTGTCCGAGTACATGTAACTCAGGTTGGTGATCTTTTTCGGCACTTTGGCCAGGCTTCCGGCTGCTGCCGCCATGTCTTGCTTCATGTTCGGCAGCGAGCTGTCATACGCCCACATGCCTTTGGGGATCGGCCCGTTCAGCAGCTCGGCCTTGTCCTTGAGAATGCCGCTGACGATGCCCTTGTAGTCCACCGCTTCGGTGATAGCACGGCGGGCGTCAACGTTGGTCAGCGGGCCTTTCTTGTTGTTGAGGTACAGGTAGGTCACCCGCAGGGACGGGTACTCTTTGACTGCAATGCCTGGCTTGCTGGCCAGCGCCCCCAACTGGTCTTCGGGCATGTCTTCAATAATGTCGAGGTCGCCACGTTCCAGTTGCAAGCGACGTACCGAAGGCTCGGCGATGATTTTCAACACCACGGTTTTCAACGCAGGCGCGGGGCCGGCGTAGTGAGGGTTTGGCTCCAGGGTCAGCGACTGGCCTTTTTGCCAGTTGGCCAATCGATAAGGGCCCGAACCTGCGGTGTGGCTGGACAGCCAGGCGTTGGTGTCTGCGCCTTTGTTCGCCACCAGCGGGTTGATCACCGAGGCGCCGTTGTGGGCCAGGGTGTAGAGGAACGGCGCAAAAGGTGTTTTCAGGGTGAAGCGGATGGTCTGCGGGTCAACCACAGTGACCACCATGTCTTCCGGGAATGCCCCGGACGGCCCTTGCTTGAGGGTCATCAAACGGTCGAACGAGAATTTCACTGCTGCGGCGTCTACGGCGCTGCCGTCATCGAACTTGTTGCCCGGCTTGAGCTTGAATTCCCATACCAGGTTGTCGGGGGACACGGTCCAGCTTTCGGCCAGGTCGCCCTCGACTTCGGTGCTGCTCTTGTCACCGTCGGTCTTGTAGCCCACCAAACGCTGATAGGACGGGTAGGTAATGGTCCAGTCGTTGTTATCGAACGTCACGGCGGGGTCGAGGGTTTGCGGGTCGGCGGGTTTGCCGATAATCAGCGTGTCCTGTGCCACGGCGGCGGTAGCAGCCTGCCAGGCGCCGAGGCTCAAGGCGGCACACAAAAAACTCAGCGCCAATCTGCGGGCACGGGGAGGGGTGTGGCGGTTCACGGGGTTCATGACGGTCATTGCCGGTTTCCTTCAACATTCGATGTCTGGAAGTGGGTCAGGTTTTTTTTTGGAATCTATAACCGGGCAGTAGCAGTTGAAGCATGTTTACAGCGTTTTTGTTGTTCTTTTCTGGCAGTGCGTTGGCCCTGAAACTCTTTGGTTTCATCGACCTTTTACGGCTCAAACAGGTGTTACTCGTGGATCAACGGGTAGTCGTCGGCGTTGGGTAATTCGTAATGCCACCATTCACTGGCGATCGGCTGAAAGCCGGCTCCGAGCATCACTCCTAACAGCAGCAAGCGATTGCGTTGCACCTGCACGGGCAAGTGTGGGTAGAACTGGTGCGAGGGTTCTTCCATGGTGTCGAAACCCGTGCCCATATCCAGCGCTACACCGTCGCCGTCCACCAGTGTCAGGTCAACCGCGACACCGCGACTGTGGTGTGAGCCCAGGTGCGGATCGCGCACGTAGTCACCGTTGGGCAGGGCTTCCCACAACAGGAACTGCGCAGCAGGCGGCCGGTAGGCGTCATAAATCAGCAGGCTGTACCCGGCCAGTCGCGCCAGTTCGCTGGCCTTGCGCAGGCAGGCAGCGGCATCGCGATGCAGCAGGCAACGGGTTGTCGGGTAGATCACTTTGCCGGCCAGATTGTCGGCAGTGGCGTAGATCATGTTGATCTGCACCTGAAACTGCCGGGCATCAATCTCAATCAGCGGGCTGGGACTGGTAACGCTCTGATTCACACACTCACTCCTGGTGAAATCGGTTGGGGCAATGCGCTTAACCTTCGAACTGGCCGAAGGCTTTTTGCAGTTGACGGTTCTTGGCCAAACGTTCGTCCAGATGCTCGCCATATTGCTGCGCAACAGCTGAAACCATGAGATTCAACAGGCATGCCAATGGCGCCGGGGAATCCCAGAATTGGCCAACATCGGTTTTGATCTGCAACAGATCCAGCGCGTAGTCACGGGCCCACGGGCATTGCAGGTCGGTAATCAGGGCCAGCGGCAATGCGTTTTCCAGGGCCGCCTGGCAGAAGGTCTGGGTCACGCTGGAATACGCGCGAAAGTCGGCAATGATCGCGTAGGGGTTGTCGAAGCCTGAGTTCAAGGTTTCGGCATAAATGCCAGACAGGCCGTCCACGTAGTAAACCTTGGGGCGGATGTACTCAAGGTGGCTGTGAAAGGCCGTGAGAATCCCGCGGGTGGACTGGATGCCGATAATAAACACGGCATCGGCTTCGTGGATGCGTTTGACGATCTGGGCAAAGGCTTCGCTGCGCGCCACTTCATAGACGTACTGGATCGCTTCGATTTCACGTTGCATCGAACGGTCGAGCGCGTCACCGCCGTTGCTTTCAGCGCGAAAGGCTGCAATCCGGTCGGTGATCAACCAGGACGCAGGCACTTCACCGCGCAAGCTCTGTTTGACGTCGTCGAGGTTCTGATAACCCAACGAGCGCAAGAACCGCCCGACCGAAATTCCGGTGGTTGAGGCTTGCAGCGCAATGCTGTCCGCGGACTCGAAAGGGAGTTGTTGCGGGTTGCCGAGCAAGTAACTGGCAATGCGCTTGCCGGTCGGCGTCATGCTGGAAAACTCGTTTTCCAGCAACTGAAAAAAATTGTTTTTTTCCATAAAGATCAACGCGCGCCGACAGATGAGTGTTATGTGAGTGTCATTTTCACTCTTTGTGTTATCAACATAACATCAGTCTTCGAGCGGACACAACGGCTTTTCTGCGGATTGCAGAGGAATTAATTTTTGGCGTGGGAATGCCGCTCACTTAAGCCATTCAGGCTCTGTGGGAGCGGGCTTGCTCGCGATGGTCGTTAACGATGACGCGTACTGACCGACTCAATGGGGGGCTCTGAAGGCCATCGCGAGCAAGCCCGCTCCCACACTTGACTAGCGTGAATTCCAACACAGGGGTTAGCCGATTGGCTTGCGACTTCGGGTTAGTAGCCACAGCAGGTAAAACCCGCCCAATAGCCCGGTGGTCAGGCCGATGGGCAGGTTGAGGTTCAGCGGGAAGCGCTGGCTCACCAGATCGGCGCTGAGTAACAGCAGGGCGCCCATGATGGCGCCGGACACCAGCGGAATGTCCGGTGAGCCGGTCAGGCGTCTGGCCAGTTGCGGCGCTGCCAGGGCGATAAAGCTGATCGGCCCGGCCGCCGCCGTGGCAATAGAGGTCAAGCCCACGGCGGCCATGACCATCACCAGTCGCGAGCGCTCAACCGGGACGCCCAGTTGGCAAGCGGTGTCGTCACCCATCTCGAGAATGTTCAATTGCCGCGCATGGTAGATCGCAATGGGCACGATCAGCACAAAGCCCAGGGCTGCCGGCACCACGTGGGACCAGGTGCGGGTGTTCAGCGAACCCGACAACCACAGTTGCGCGGTCATGGCCTGATCGAGGTCGCCGGTCACCAGCAAGACGGTGTTGAGGCCGGTGAGCATGGCGCCGACGCCAATCCCCACCAGCACCAGACGATAGCCGCCGGTGGTGCGGCCTTTCAGCGACAGGACAAACACCACGGCGGCTGTGCAGACGCCTGAGAGTACGGCCGCCAGCGAGGTACCCAACGGCCCGGCATTGAACAGGATGATTTGCACAATGGCGCCACTGGCTGCGCCGGTGGTAAAGCCAATGATGTCCGGCGAGCCCAGCGCATTGCGCGAGATCGACTGAAACACCGACCCGGCCATGCCCAACGCGGCGCCGACGAACACGGCGGTGAGTACGCGGGGCAAACGCACCCGCTGAATGATCCGCTCGGCCGTCGGGTTGTCACCCAGGCCGAACAGGCTGGCGAGCACTTCGCCGGGGCTCAGGTGCAAGGTGCCGATGCCCAGTAACAGCACGGCCAGCAGCAGTGCCAAGAGCATTAAACCGGCGCCGATCAATGCCGCCCGTGGGCGCCAGACAAACGAGCAGTGTGCGAAACGAAGCACGGCGGGCAGGCTGTTTTTCATAGTTGGCTCAGTCGGTACTTGCGCACCACAGCAATAAAGAAGGGCCCGCCTAGCAACAGGGCGACGATCCCGGCAGCGATTTCAGATGGGGCGACCACCACCCGGCCCAGCACGTCGGCACCCAGCAGCAGGATTGCCGCGTAGAGCCCGGAGTAGGGCAGGATCCAGCGATAATCCGGGCCCACCAGCAAGCGGGCGATGTGTGGTGCCACCAGCCCGACAAAGGCAATCGGCCCGGCCCCGGCCGTGGCT
>NZ_WIVR01000098.1:0-11805 GCF_009600525.1 Pseudomonas sp. FSL R10-1350 | reverse complement strand
ATGAGGGCGAGCGCGGACTATAAGCGTCGGGGTACAACAGCGGCAAGCGCCAACGCTGTACGAAGCTGCCGATAAATCGGCAGGCAAACGCAAAAATCTGTAGGAGCGAGCTTGCTCGCGATCTTTTGATCTGCCTCTGGCGAGGCAAAAAAGTGAGGCTCAGTTCCAGCGCCATTCGCCCAGGTCAATCACCAGACACGCGCTGCTGCTTGAACCGAACACGACGTCTATCTTGCGGTTGGGCTCATAGTGGTCAGAGCCGCAACCACCAATCAAAATGGCGCCACAACGCCCATCCCGTACATGCGGGTGTTCTTCCCACACTGGCACGCTGTCCAGCTGCAACTGGCGAATGAGTTTGTACAGGATAAAACTGCGCACACAGCGCCCGTTGATGCCTTCAAAACTCAATGACTTGCGCATAAACGTCAGTATCGAATCACGCTCTTTGTAGCAGCGCTCAACGATCGCACTGTAGTACTGCTCTCGCCCGCTGCTGTGGGGCACCGTGGGCAAGGAAATGACGGCCAGCAAATTAGTGCCTTCCGTGCTGAAGCCCACAATGTGGCGGTCTTGCAATTGATCCAGCCAAAAAATCGCAAATGTGCCGTCCAGCGCAGGAAACTTCGGGAACAATCCCTCAAGATCCACCTTGGCTTTTTCTCGGGAATCACTCAAAACACAGGTTTTGATAGAGCCATTGGGAATAAGGGTTAACTCGATCGACATCGCGCATCTCCATTGCCTGCACACGAACCAAAAGCACTCGACCTCTCAAGTTAAGCAGGTTTGCGCAAAGCCTCTACTGTCAGAAATGACAGTCCGTCTTCAAATTTTCACCGCTTGTCAGCTCTTGGCTTCACATTTAGTCATCGCGGCGTAAATCCGGCGGAATCGGCAGGTCTTTCAGCGGGTCAGGCCGCTTGCCTTTGCCCGCCTGGTGCTGGCGGATCTGGTAGACGTACGCCAGCACCTGCGCCACGGCCAGGTAGAGGCCCGCCGGGATCTCCTGCTCGAGTTCGGTGGAGTGGTAGATCGAGCGCGCCAGCGCCGGGGACTCCAGCAGCAGGATGTTGTGCTTGGCGCCGATTTCTCGAATTTTCAGCGCCAAAAAGTCGCTACCCTTGGCCAGCAACATCGGCGCCCCGCCCTTTTCGGGGTCGTATTTGAGGGCCACGGCGTAGTGCGTCGGGTTGGTGATGATCACGTCGGCATCGGGGATGGCGCTCATCATGCGGCGCTGGGACATTTCACGCTGCACCTGGCGAATGCGCTGTTTAACTTCGGGCCGGCCTTCTTGGTCCTTGTGTTCGTCGCGCACTTCCTGCTTGGTCATCAGCAGTTTCTTATGGCTTTCCCACAACTGCACTGGTACGTCGACGGCGGCAATCAAGATCAACCCGCAGGCCATCCACAACGCACTCCAGCCCACCACTTGCAGGCTGTGGATCACCGCCAGCTCCAGGGGCTCATGGGCGATGCGCAGCAGGTCGTCGATGTCGGATTTCAACACCAGCAAGGCGACGATCAGGATGATGAAAAACTTGGCCAGCGCCTTGAGCAGTTCCACCAGTGCCTTGGCCGAGAACATGCGTTTAAGCCCCGCCAGCGGGTTCATGCGGCTGAATTTGGGGGCCAGGCTGCCCGCAGCAAATAGCCAGCCACCGAGGGCGATGGGGCCGACGATGGCGGCGATCAATAAGGTGATCAGCACCGGCTGCAAGGCAATCAGGGCGATTTTGCCCGAGTGCAGCAAAAAGGCGGCCATGGAGTCGGTGTTGTACAAGGTCTCGCGGCTGATGCTGAAGTTGTAGCGCATCACTTCCATTAGGTCTTCGGCCAGCGCCCCGCCAAAAATCAGCAGCCCGGCCGACCCGGCGAGCATGATCGCCAAGGTATTGAGTTCTTTAGAGCGCGCGATTTCGCCCTTTTCCCTGGAGTCTTTTTTTCGTTTCTCCGTGGGGTCTTCTGTTTTATCGGCGCCGCTCTCGCTCTCTGCCATGGCTATTTCGCCTGTGCCAGTTCACGTAAAAACTGCAAAGCCTCGGAGGCCAGCGGCTGATACTGATTGAGAATGTCGGCCATGCTGATCCACAGAATGACCATGCCCAGCACCAGGGTCAGCGGAAAACCGATGGCAAAGATGTTGAGTTGCGGGGCCGCACGGGTCATGACGCCAAACGCGATGTTGACCACCAACAAGGCGGTGATCGCCGGCAGCACCAGCAACAGGGCTGCGCCCAGGACCCAGCCCAGTTTGTTGGCGATTTCCCAGTAATGATTAGTCATCAGCCCGCCGCCAACCGGCAACGTGGTGAAGCTCTCGGTGAGCACTTCAAACACCACCAAGTGACCGTTCATGGACAAAAACAGCAGGCTCACCAGCATGGTGAAAAACTGCCCGATCACCGCCACGTTGACCCCGTTGGCCGGGTCGACCATGGAGGCGAAGCCCATGCCCATCTGCACCGCAACGATTTGCCCGGCCACCACAAACGCCTGGAAAAACAGCTGCAACGAGAAGCCGAGCAAGGCACCGATAATAATTTGCTCGGCTATCAGCATCAGGCCGCTGAGGTCCAGCGGGTTGACGGTGGGCAGCGGCGGCAAGCTGGGCATGATCGCCAGGGTGATCGCCAGGGCCAGAAACAACTTGATGCGCTTGGGCACCAGCGTGGTACCGATGATCGGCATGGTGGCCAGCACCGCGCCCACCCGGAACAGCGGCAGCATAAAGCTGGCGACCCAGGTACTGATCTGCGCGTCCGTCAGGGCCAGCAGCGACATTTAGCCGATCAACTGCGGAATACTGCCGTACAACTGCAGGATGTATTCCATAAAGGTTTGCACCAACCATGGCCCGGCCACGATCAGGGTGACCAGCATCACCAGCAAACGCGGCAAAAAGCTCAGGGTCTGTTCGTTGATTTGCGTCGCCGCCTGGAACATCGCCACCAGCAAACCCACCAGCAAACTGGGGATCACCAGCACCGCGACCATCATCGTGGTCAGCCACAACGCATTGCGAAACAGGTCGACTGCGACTTCTGGGGTCATGGGCTCAGACTCCGCCGAAACTGCTGGCCAGGGTGCCGATAATCAGCGCCCAACCGTCCACCAGCACGAACAGCATGATTTTGAACGGCAACGAAATGATCAACGGCGAGAGCATCATCATGCCCATGGCCATCAGCACACTGGCCACTACCAGGTCGATGATCAGGAACGGAATAAAGATCATAAAGCCGATCTGGAAAGCGGTTTTAAGCTCGGAGGTGACGAAGGCCGGGACCAGAATGGTCAGCGGCGCCGCGTCGGGCGTCGGGATGTCGGTGCGCTTGGACAAGCGCATAAACAGTTCAAGGTCGCTGGTGCGGGTCTGCGCCAGCATAAAGTCCTTGATCGGGCCTTCCGCCTTGAGGATCGCGTCCTGGGCCGTGAGTTTTTCCGCCAGGTACGGCTGCAGGGCGTCGCGGTTCACCTTGTCGAACACCGGCGCCATGATGAACAGGGTCAAAAACAGCGCCATGCCGGTGAGGATCTGGTTGGACGGCGTCTGTTGCAGCCCCAACGCCTGACGCAGAATCGAAAACACGATGATGATCCGCGTAAAGCTGGTCATTAGCATCACGAACGCCGGGATAAAACTCAGGGCGGTCATGATCAGCAAGATTTGCAGGCTGACCGAATACTCCTGCTGCCCGTTGGCGCCGGTGCCCAGGGTGATCGCCGGGATCGACAACGGGTCGGCCGCCAAGGCGACCGGCGCGAGCAAGGCCAACAACAGTGCGACAGCTAAACGCATTACGGCTTGTCCTTTTGCTGGCCGAGGATTTCCATCAGCCGTTTGGCAAATTCAGGCGTGGCCGGTTGCGTGGTGTCCGGCGCTGCAACCGGCTCTTTGAGCACATGCAGCGGGGTGATGCGGCCCGGCGTGAGGCCGAGCAGGATTTGCTCGTTACCCACTTGCACCAGCACCAGCCGGTCACGGGTGCCCAGGGCCCGCGAGCTGATCAGTTCGATGACCTGCCCCTGACGTGCGCCCCCTTGCTGAACCCGGCGCAGCACCCAGGCCAGGGCAAAGATCAGCCCCAGCACCAGCAGCAAACCCAGCACCAGTTGCGTCAACTGGCCGCCCAGGCTGCTGGCGGCCACGGGCGCAACGGCGCTCGCGGTGCTAGCCACCGGCTCTGCTGCCAGGGCGCTCAAGGGTAGCGCCAGTAAACCGCCGAGAAGCCGCTTCACTTAGCGCAACTTCTTGATGCGTTCGCTTGGGCTGATCACGTCGGTCAGACGGATGCCAAACTTTTCGTTGACCACCACCACTTCGCCATGGGCAATCAGCGTGCCGTTAACCAGCACGTCCAGCGGCTCACCGGCCAGGCGATCGAGTTCGATGACCGAGCCCTGGTTGAGTTGCAGCAGATTACGAATGTTGATGTCGGTGCTGCCCACTTCCATGGAAATCGACACCGGAATATCCAGAATCACGTCCAGGTTGGGACCGTCCAGCGACACCGGGTCGTTGTTGCGCGGCACGCTGCCGAACTCTTCCATGGGCAAGCGGTTGGACGCCGGTTTTTGCGCGGCGTCAGCAGCCAGCAGCGCGTCGATATCGGCCTGGCCAACATCGCCGGTTTCTTCCAGCGCGGCGGCCCATTCATCGGCCAGCGCCTGGTCGGCGGCGCTTGTATCGTTTTCGTTAGCCATCAGGTGTCCTCACTGAGCAATTGGGGGAGTTCGGTGCTTAACGCCGAACGATGGGTTCGAGCACTTGCAAGGCCAGATTGCCTTTGTGCGAACCCAGTTTGACCTTGAACGTGGGCACGCCATTGGCGCGCATCACCAGTTCGTCCTGCAATTCGATCGGGATCACGTCCCCCGGCGCCATGTGCAAAATGTCACGCAGGCGCAGTTGGCGGCGGGCCACGGTGGCGCTCAGCGGTACGCTGACGTCCAGCACGTCTTCGCGCAGGGCTTTGCTCCAGCGTTCGTCCTGGTCGTCGAGGTCTGACTGAAAGCCCGCATCGAGCATTTCGCGCACCGGCTCGATCATCGAGTACGGCATGGTCACGTGCAGGTCGCCGCCACCGCCATCGAGTTCGATGTGGAAGGTCGACACCACAATCGCTTCGCTGGGGCCGACGATGTTGGCCATGGCCGGGTTCACTTCCGAGTTGATGTACTCGAAATTGACTTCCATGATCGCCTGCCAGGCTTCTTTCAAATCGACGAAGGCCTGCTCCAGTACCATGCGCACGACGCGCAATTCGGTGGGGGTGAATTCGCGGCCTTCGATTTTGGCGTGACGGCCGTCGCCACCAAAAAAGTTGTCCACCAGCTTGAACACCAGTTTGGCGTCGAGGATGAACAGCGCGGTGCCACGCAACGGTTTGATCTTGACCAGGTTGAGGCTGGTGGGCACGTACAGCGAGTGCACGTATTCACCGAACTTCATCACTTGCACGCCGCCCACCGCCACATCTGCCGAGCGGCGCAGCATGTTGAACATGCTGATGCGGGTATAGCGGGCGAAACGCTCGTTGATCATTTCCAGGGTCGGCATGCGACCCCGGACAATCCGGTCCTGACTGGTCAGGTCGTAACTTTTGACGCTGCCGGGTTCGGCAGCCGCCTCGGCCTGTACCAGACCGTCATCGACGCCATGCAGCAGCGCGTCGATCTCATCCTGGGACAGCAGGTCTTGCACGGCCATGTCGTGTCCTACTGCAATACAAAGTTAGTAAAGAGGGCCTGATCAATAACCACTTTGCCGAGTTCTTTTTGCGCCACTTCCTGCACGCTCGCAGTGGCTTTCTGACGCAACATTTCCTGCCCCACCGGAGTGGCGAGGCTGTCAAAGGTTTGTCCGGAGAACAGCATGACCAGGTTGTTGCGGATCACCGGCATATGCACCTTGAGCGCATTGAGGTCATTTTGATCCCGCGCCTGCAAGGTGATGCTCACTTGCAGATAGCGCTGGCGGCCGTTGTCATTGAGGTTGACCACAAAAGCGGGTGGCAGCGGCTCGTAGATGGCCGGGCGCTTGATGTTGGCGTCCACCACAGGCGGCGCGGCGCTTTTCTCGCCGCTCATGAAAAACCAGGTAGCCCCCACCGACAGGCCGATGGCCAGCAACAGCGCCACGACCACCAGAATAATCAGCTTGAGTTTGCCTTTATCGGCGGGGTCTTTCGGTGCGTCGGTCGTCGCCATGCCAATAATCCGTCACTTTTGGGTTTTCACAGGTGCATGACTAGGCAGAGCAAGTGTTATGCCAGAACTGGAGGAGCTGCCGCAGGCTGCGATCTTTTAAAAGATCAAAAGATCGCGAGGCAAGCTCGCTCCTACAAGGCCACTTGGGGTTCAGGCGTAGTAGTCCACGGCGCTGGTGCCCAGCACGATGCTGGGGGCGACGGGTTCGGCGGCGGCTAACGGCGTGTCGTCGTCAAGGCGCGCGCCACTGGCCCGGGAGCGCTGCTGGCCTTGTTGCTCCTGACCTTGGCCCTGCCAATTGCGCGATTGGTCCGACACATTGACGTCGACCTGGCCCATGCCCTGCTGGGCGAGCATGTCGCGCAGGCGGTGCATCTGGCTGTCCAGCGCTTCTCGCACGGCCGCATGGCCGCTGACAAAGTTGACTTGCGTGGACTGGTCCGCCGCGACGTTGACGCGAATATCCAGGCGCCCAAGCTCCGCCGGCTGCAATTGGATGTCGGCGGATTTGAGGTTGGCGCTGGACAGGTACATCACTCGGTTGACGATTTCTTCTGACCAGCCGCTCTGGTGCATGGCCAGCGGCTGGTTGACCGGCAGCGCATTCGCGGTTTTCGGCACGGCCGCCTGAGTCAGCGCAGCCAGACGGTTGGCAAAGTCATCGACGCGGGTGTCGCTGGAAGCGCTTTTGAGGTCTTTAAGGCCGTCATCCACCAGCCCCTTGAAGGCTTTTTCACCGCCCTCACCCGTACTGGAGGCGTCGGCTTTGGGCTCAAGCATCTGCGCAATCGCGTTCGGCTGGCCCTGGCTCGCATTGGCCGGGGTGTCGGGTTGAGCATTTTTCGCCGGTGACTGGCTGCTGGCGGACACATGGCCGCCCTGCTCCATGGCCAGGCGCACAGCGGGCATGTCATCCAGCGGGTCGGCTTGTGGGTCAAAGGTGTCATCCACCACAGGCGGTGGCGGCGCTTGCACGGCCATGTTCGCGGCGGCCAGTTGCGCAGCTTGCTCATCAGGCTGTGCCGGGGCAACAGGCGCAGGGGTTTGCGCTACCGCCGGTGGCGTTTGCACAGCAGGGGGTGTGGTATCGGCAGTCGGCAGGCCGTCGTCAGGTTTGACCGGCGTGTCATCTTGGTCGGTGCTTTGAGACTTGCCAGCAGGCAAGGGTTTGCCGCTATCGGCAACAGCAGGCGATGGGTTTGCAGCGCTGTTATTGCTCGCATCGCGTGTTATGGCAGGCTTGCTGCTGGTGACACCCGAGGTGGCGTCAGACGCTTTGGCATAGACCCTGGAAAACGGCTCGCCCCCTGTTTTTACGGGCTCGACGTCAGGTTGTGCAGCTTTGCCCGTTGCGGCTTTGGACGTAGCGACGGCAGGTGTCTGAAGGAACGGGTTGGCGGCGAGTGGCATTGGCAAAGTCTCCGCTGTACGGCAGGCATCGGTACAGGTGGGAGAGACAGAGCAAGGTTCGGGCCAGCTTTGCCGTCAGTTGCCCGGGAGGTAACTGGAGACGCTCACCCGCTGGCGCTCGGCGCGATACAGCTGGCGGACCATTTGGTATTCGTCATTGATTTCGATGACCAGCTCTTTGATGTCCGCCAGTTGCTTCTTTTGCGCACGCTCTTCGAGCTGACCGCACAACAACGCCAGGCGGGTGGCGCCCATGTTGCTGCTGCTGCCTTTGAAGCTGTGCGCAACCAGGGTCAGGTCGCGGGCTTCCTGGGCATTGTGCAATTGGTCGATACGTTCTTCGGAGTCTGAGAGAAAGGTGTCCAGCAGGTCTGCAAACCCCTCCTCCATCACCTCGCGTAACGAACTGATGACTTGCTCATCCATATGAATTTCAGACACTTGTTCACTCCTTGATCAAGAATGCTCGGATTATGCCAGAGCCTCCCATAAAAACTCTACGGTCGCTGTACGACCCTCGTCGGACCACCGCGCGGACGGGCAGAGCTGGCGCACCAGACTCAAACCGCGCCCCGACAAACGGTCGAGATCAAGCGGTCTGGCCAGCATGCTGGCGACGTCAAAGCCCGGCCCGCTGTCTTCTACGTGCAGTGTCAGGCGACCACCCTGGCGCTCGGGCACCACGCACATAGCCACACGCACGTAACCACTTTTTAACGCAATCAGACGCTGATTGCGCAATTCGTAATATATTGCAAAACCTTTAGCGTCTCGCTTGAGCCGAGAATCCAGCCCCAGCACGCCATGTTCCAGCGCATTGCTATACAGCTCGGACAGCACCGCATGGATCTGCGCGCCCTGGGCACGCAGGCCATGCACCTCCATCAGCATGTGCAGCAAATAGGGCAGCGGGTTGAACTGTTGCAGCGTCGACGCCCGGAATTCGAAACGGGCGGACCAGTCGAGCGGGCTGCATTGGCCGCTGTCGGTGTAGAGCATCGCGGGCATCCCCAAGCGCTGCGCAACCTGCGAGGTGATCTGCACCATGCTGACGTCATCACGAATCTGCCCCTGAAACTGCCGCAACGCCTGCTCGACTTCATCGATCAGGTGCTGCGGGTCGCGATTGGCCTCCAGCACGCGCTGCAACCGTTGCGCACCAAACAGCTGTTCATCCGGGCCAGTGGTTTCGGTCACGCCATCGGTGAGCAAGAACAGTTGATCGCCGGGCAGCATGGGCAGCACCCGGGTCGAATGGTCAAACGCCTTGGCCTTCAACACCCCCAACGGCAAATGCTGCGAGCTGAGCGCAGTACGCTGCCCCGTGGCCAGGGTGTGCAAATAGCCATCGGGCATTCCCCCGCTCCACACTTCAAGGCTGCGCCTCAGCGCGCTGACACAGATCACGTGGGCGCAGCAAAACATGTCGACCGGAAGGATGCGTTTGAGCTTGGCATTCATTTCACGGAGCATTTCGCCCAGGCCGTAGCCCTTGGCCGTCATGCTGTAGAACACCTCAGCCAAGGGCATCGCACCAATCGCTGCCGGCAATCCGTGGCCGGTAAAGTCGGCCAGCAGCAGGTGGGTATCACCCGAAGGCGTGTGGGCAGCAAGCAACAAGTCGCCGTTGAACAAGGCGTATGGCGACTGCCGATACTGGATATTCGGGGCGCTCAGGCAGCCCTCATGGGCCACCCGGTCAAACACCGCCTTGGCCACACGCTGCTCATTGAGCAAATACACATTGTGCCGGGCGATCTGGTCACGCTGCTGCAACACGGTGTCTTGCAAGCGCCGCAGGCGATCCATGACCGTGATCTTGGCGGCCAGCAGCATCGGGTTATACGGCTTGAGCAACACATCATCACCGCCCGCCTCCAGGGTGCGGGTCAATGCATCGGCGTGATTGAGTGAAGTCAGGAAGATGATTGGCACCAGCACTTCCCCGGCCAGGGCCTTGATCTGCCGCGTCGCCTCAAAGCCGTCCATCACCGGCATCAGGCCATCCATCAGCACCAGATGCGGGCGCTGATGGCAGAAGACCTCCACAGCCTCGGCACCGTTGCTGGCCAGCAACACGGTATGGCCCAGGCGCTGCACGATAGTGGCCAGCAACAGCCGGTCCGCAGCGCTGTCTTCGGCGATCAATATCGTCAGGCCGCGAGCCTGGGGCGGGTTCACTTGATGTCGAACAACTGGTCGAAATTGGACATCTCGAAGGTTTTGCGTACATCGTTGCTGCTGTTGACCACTTGAATCTCGGCTTCATCGCCACCGGCGTGATCGCGCAGCAGCAACAGCATGCCCAGGGCGGAGCTGTCGATGTAGGTGGCCTCTTTCAAGTCCACGACAATCGAGTCGGGTTTTGGGACGCTCTTTTCGTAAGCAGCACGAAACTCTTGATGCTTGGCAAAATCAAACCGGCCCTTGATGGCGATGGTCAGTTGGTTGCCGTCGGCTGAAACGTGAGAAGTCACGGCCATGGGGTAGCTCCTGGTTCAGGTATCGATTGACCTGAACTATAGACGCTCTGAAAACCTGCGCAGGCTGTAGGAGCGAGCTTGTCTCGCGATCTTTTAAATGATCAATAAGATCGCGAGGCAAGCTCGCTCCTACAGGGGCATGCGGGATTAGTAGACTTCTTTGCGTGGCAGGCGCTGGGACAGTTCGTCCATCAGTTTTTGCTCGCGCTTGTCTTCTAGCTGGCGCGCTTCGTCGGCGTAGCGCTGGACCAGTTTGCGCAACCCTTCAACCCGGGCGTAGGCCTGTTGCCAGGATTCGCGGGCTTTGTTGAGGTTGTTTTCATGCCATTGCAGGCTTTGGCGCTGCTGGCCCACCGCGGTTTCAAGTTGGCCCAGAAAGTATTGGTAGTTGCGCAGCCATTGGCCGGTTACGCCCTGGCTGCCGCGCTCGACCCATTGCGCCTGGTATTCGCCCCGAAAGTTTTCAAGGTCGCCCAGCTTGCTGTTGGCCAGATTGACCTGGCCCTGAAAGTGCCCCAATCGCTGGGCGGCTGCCTTTTCAGTTTTTTCGGCCATTTCGACCACCGGCGCCAGACGCGCTGCCCTTCCTCCGCTCGCCATAATCGCTTAACCACCCGCCGCCGGAGCGAACAGGCTGGCCAGGTGGCCGCCGCTTTCGCCCAGGCTGATGTTGTCGTTCAGCCCTTGGCGCAGGTACGCGACCATGGCCGGTTGCAAGGCAATTGCGGTGTCGGTTTCACGGTCGCCACCGGCCACGTAAGCGCCCACGCTGATCAAGTCCCGCGCTTGCTGGAAGCGTGACCACAGCTGTTTGAATTGCTGCGCCCGGCGCATGTGCTCGGCGCCGACCACCGACGGCATGACCCGGCTGATGGACGCTTCAATGTCGATGGCCGGGTAATGGCCCTCTTCGGCCAAACGCCGCGACAGCACGATATGCCCGTCGAGCACGCCCCGCGCCGAGTCGGCAATCGGGTCTTGCTGGTCATCGCCCTCGGACAACACGGTATAAAACGCAGTAATCGAGCCACCCCCGGCCTCGGCATTACCGGCGCGCTCCACCAGTTTGGGCAGCTTGGCGAACACCGACGGCGGGTAGCCCTTGGTCGCGGGCGGTTCGCCAATGGCCAGGGCAATTTCCCGCTGGGCCTGAGCAAAACGGGTCAGCGAATCCATCAACAGCAGGACATTTTTGCCCTTGTCGCGAAAGTATTCGGCAATCCGCGTGCAGTACATGGCCGCGCGCAAACGCATCAGCGGCGCATCGTCGGCAGGCGAGGCAACCACCACGGAGCGCTTGAGACCTTCTTCACCGAGGATGTGCTCGATAAATTCCTTCACCTCACGGCCCCGCTCACCGATCAGGCCCACCACGATAATGTCGGCCTCGGTAAAGCGCGTCATCATGCCCAACAACACACTCTTGCCCACGCCGGTACCGGCAAACAGGCCCAGACGCTGACCACGGCCGACCGTCAATAATCCGTTGATGCTGCGAATGCCCACGTCCAGCGGCACGCTGATGGGGTCGCGCTTGAGCGGGTTGATGGTCGGGCCGTCCATCGGCACCCAGTCTTCGGCTTTCATCAAGCCTTTGCCGTCCAGGGCGCGGCCAGCGCCGTCGAGCACCCGTCCAAGCATGCTCATGCCCATCGGCAAGCGGCCGGTGTCGGCCAAGGGCACCACGCGGGCACCC
>NZ_WIVR01000097.1:0-12167 GCF_009600525.1 Pseudomonas sp. FSL R10-1350 | reverse complement strand
ACGACAGGCGCAGGTACGACAGGCGCCTCATCGGCTACCGGCGCTGGTGCAGCCTGTGGCGCGCCCGCCTTGGCCAGCAACGCAGCAATGTCGACATTGCTTTCACCTTTGGCAAACAACACACCGATAGGCGAGCCGACTTCCACTTCGCGGCCCGCCTCGACGAGGATTTTACCCAGCACGCCCTCTTCTTCAGCGGCCAGTTCTACCAGGGCTTTTTCAGTTTCGATCTCGGCAATGCAATCGCCCACGGCAATTGTTTCGCCTTCTTTGATGGCCCAATTCTGGATGGCGGCGTGGGTCGCGTTGGCCGACACCTCGGGCATGTGCAAGAGCTTGGCCATCAGGCACTCCGGTGGTTGAAAAGGTCAGGACGGTAGGCGGCGATGTCGGCGTATTCGACCAACTCCAGCACGTTGCCTTCCGGATCGCGGCAAAACAGCGCTTTCACATCGGGACGCAGCTGGATCGCCTCGTCACCGGCGAAAAAGCTCGCACCGGCGCGCTTCAGGTCGGCGACCAGGCTGGCGATGTCTTCGACGATAAAGGTCAGGTAACTGGCGTTCTGGCGGTCGAGGATCAGACCTTCGACATGCCGGGTGGGCGTGCGCTCCGGGGCAAGCAATTTGATCCGCTCGCCGTAAGGCGTCTGCAAGCGCACCACGCTGTAACCGCCTTCGCTCAGCCCTACGCGCTGCGCAGCGGCGGCGGGCATTTGCACCTGGGCGACAAAGGTAAAGCCCAGCACGTCCTGATAGAACCGGCTGAGGGCCGGCAGGTCGACGCAGCAGATACCGACTTCTATTGGAACCAGCATGTTGACGCTCATGGACGTGCTCCTTTTTCGCGAATGACCTGTTGCAGGCCTTCAACCACTTCTTCGGTGCGGGCACTGGCGGCACGCTCCAGAACTTTGGAAATACTCGGCGAACCTTCACCGCCGGTAACCCGCTGAATCGGCTGGTCGAGCCAGTCGAAGCAACGGCGTTGCAGTTCGTCTGCCAGCCAGCCGCCGTAGGAGGTGCCACGAGCGCCCTGCTCCACAATCAGCACGTTGTTGGTCTTACGGATACTCGCCTCTACCGTGGCCCAGTCAAAACTGGCGCGGTCGAGAAAGCGCAGGTCGATGACTTCGGCGTCGATGCCGGTCTGCTCCACAGCTTCCAGGGAATGCCCGACCATGCTCAGGTAAGTCAGGATGGTCAGCTCGCGGCCTTCGCGGCGAATGGCGGCGGTGCCAAACGGGATCTGGTAGTCCAGGTCGTCAGTCGGCACTTCACCGGTCTGGCTGTACAAGTCGACATGTTCGATCACCAGCACCGGGTCTTTGCAGGCCAGCGCGGTGTTCATCAGGCCGATGTAGTCAAACGGCGTCGACGCGGCGACGATGCGCCAGCCGGGGCTGGTCACGTAAATGCCTGCCGGGTCCATGGAGTGCTGCGAGCCGTAGCCGGTGCCCATGGCGATTTTGGTGCGCAGTACCAAGGGCACGTCGCTTTGCCCGCCGAACATGTGCCGGGCCTTGCCGATCTGGTTGAACACCTGGTCGGCGGCCACCCACATAAAGTCCGGGTACATGAACTCCACCACGGGTTTAAAGCGGCCATCAAGGGCCATCCCGCCGCCGAGGCCGCAGAAGGCGTTTTCGCTGATGGGCGTACCGAGAATCCGCTCCGGGAAACGATCTTTCAAGCCACGGGTGGCGCCGTTGGTGCCGCCCTTGAGGCGATGCACGTCCTCGCCCATGACCACGATGCTGTCGTCGGTTTCCATGCGCCGGTTCATCACATCGGCAATCGCGTCGATGAATTTGCGTTTTTCCAGGGCGCCGCTGTAGCTCGCTTGCTCGCAGGTGCGGGCATCGGCCAGCTCGCTGAGGTCGCCACGAATGCCCACGTCACGAAAGTCCGCTGCCGGCCACAGCTCGGGGCGAATCCGCCGCTTGCCCGGCTTGCCGGACGGGTCCGCTTCAAGCAGTTGCGTCGCTGCTTCGGCCATCGCCGCCTTGATGGTTTCACGCAGCGCGGTCAGACCGGCATCGTCGATCAGCGCGCGTTTTTTCATTTCAGTGGCCAGGCGGTCCAGCGGGTCACGGGCACGCCAGTGTTGCTCTTCTTCTTTGCTGCGATAACCGAAGGCGCTGCCGGGGAACGGACCATTCTGGTGGAAGAAACGGTATACGTCGGCTTCGATCACGGTCGGGCCATTGCCGGCACGCATGTGCGCCAGCGCTTGTTGCATGGCCAGGTACACCGCCAGCGGGTCCATGCCGTCGACTTTCCAGCTCGGGATGTTAAAGCCCAGGCCGCGGGCCGAAAGGCGCGGTTCGGCGGTGGCTTCGTCCACCGTGGTCGACACGGCGTAGAGGTTGTTCTCGATAAAGAAGCACAGCGGCAACTTCCAGGCCGCCGCCAGGTTCATGGTTTCCAGCACCGAACCGATGTTGACCGCGCCGTCACCGAAATAGGTGACCGCCACGGTGTCGGTCTGCGCATGCCGGTGGGCCCAGGCTGCGCCCGCCGCCAACGGTACACCGCCGCCAACGATCGCGTTGGTGCCCAAGGCGCCCGCCTCGGCCCATTGCAAGTGCATGGAGCCTCCCCGGCCTTTGCAGAAGCCTTGGGCCAGGCCGAGGATTTCTGCCAGGGTGCGTTGCAGCAAATTCTGGATCGACGGGTTGACCGGCGCTTTCGGGTCAATGCCCTCGGGCATCAGGTACACCAGCGCCTTGGCCAGAAACTGGTGGTGGCCACGGTGTGAACCATTGACTTCATCTGCTGCGCCCAGCGGCACGATCGAACCGACCGCGCCGCCTTCCTGGCCGATGCTGGAGTGTGCCGGACCATGCACCAGGCCTTCTCCAGCCAGTTCCAGTACGGTTTCTTCAAAGGCCCGGATCAGGTGCAACTGGCTGAGCATGGTGCCCAGCAGCGCGGGGTCGGCCTGCTTCCAGTCGGCGTCGGTGGTACTCAGCTCGACCCACGGCGATGCCGGCGACAAGGCAACACAATTCGGCATGTTTACTTCTCCACAAAGAACTCAAAGCGACCGGCCCCTGCGGGCCGGCACAACGAAGGAAAGCTAGAAACCGTTAGCGGTCCAGCCGCCGTCCGAGACGTAGATTTGCCCGGTAATGAAGGTCGCGCTGCCAGAGGCCAGAAACAGCGCCAGCTCGGCCATTTCGCCCGGTTCACCCAGGCGGTGCAGCGGCGTGCGCTTGCTCAGGGCGTCAACGTCCAGACGGCCTGCGCGTTGCAGCTCATCGACCAGCGGAGTGCGGGTGTAACCAGGCCCGATGGCGTTGACACGGATACCGTGGCGCGCCCACTCGACGGCCAGGCATTTGGTCATGGACACCACCGCCGCTTTGGTCGAGCAGTACGCGGTGCGCTCTGCGGAGTGCGACACGCCCCACATCGACGAGGTGTTGATGATCACGCCCGCTTGCTGCTCGATCATGTGCCGGGCAGCCGCCTGGGCGCAGATGAACACGCTGCTGAAGTTGATCTCTACGGCCCGGCGCCATTCGGCCGGGGTGATGTCGAGGGACGGTTTGTTGATGGAAACACCGGCGTTGTTGAGCAGCACGTCAATGCGCCCGAAGCACGCCTTGGCGTGAGCAAAGGCTGCGTCAATGGCGTCTTCGTCAGTTACCGACGCCTCGAAGCATTCAACCCGGGACTCAGGGAATTCTTGCTGGAGCTCGCCCTTGGCATCGGCCATGGCCTGAGCGTTGATATCGATCAGCAGCAAATGTGCGCCGTTGCGCGCAAAGCCTTTGGCGAGGGCCAGACCAATGCCGCTGCCGCCGCCGGTGACCACCACCACTTTGTCCTGGATGCCGGCATAGGCGCTGTGCTGGAAAACAGGTGCAGAGCTATCTGAATGGGACATGAGGTTCTCACTTATTTTTATAGCTGGTCATACATTTGAATAAACTTGTCAGACCAGTGACGAAAAACTAACCCGCAGTAAGGGCTCTGTCAAAGGAAATTGTTACCGGATCAGTCAACTTGCCGATCAAAACAGCGCGAGGCTGTAGCTGACGATCAGGCGGTTATCGTCCACTGACGGGCCGAAACTGGAGCGCACCATGGCGTTTCTCCAGCGCAGGCCAAGGTTTTTCAGGGGGCCGCTCTGGATCACGTACGACACGTCAAAGTCGCGCTCCCACTCCTTGCCGGTGTTGCTGCCCGCCACCAGTACATTGTCGCCACTGACGTAACGCACAAAGGTGGTCAGCCCCGGGATGCCCATGGCGACAAAGTTGTAGTCGTAACGCAGTTGCCAGGCTTTTTCCTGGGCGGAGGCGAAATTGCGCACCTGAATATCACTGGGCAACACAGTGGTGGTCGGGCTGAGCCAGATGGTCCCGTCGTCGCCATACATGCGCTGCCAGGCAGCCATCACCGTGTGCCCGCCATGGGCGGCGCTGAGGGTGGTGAAGAACGAGCGGTTGTCGATTTTGCCGGCCTTGGCATCGCCCTGCTCTTCTGAGTCGAGCAAGCCGATATTGGTGCCCAGGGTCCAGTCGCCCACGGGTTGTTTGCGGGTGAACTGGATAAAGCGCTGCCGGTAAATGTCCTCCAGCTCAGCGCCCCACAGGCCAACCATGGTGCGCTCCTGGTTGAAGCGGTATTCACCGCCCAAATAGTTGTAACGGTCAGAGGTGGCGAAGGCGCGGCCATCGATAAACATGTCTTCGCGGTTGCTGGAATTACGCTGGGTGAAGGAGCGCATCTGCCCGGCATTCAGGGTCAGGCCGGTGATTTCTTTGGAGGTCAGCATCGCCCCCTGAAACGTCTGCGGCAACAGGCGCGCGTCGTTGTATTGGAGGATCGGCAGGCTGGGCAGCAGTTCACCCACTTTCAGTTCGGTCTTCGACATCTTTAATTTCAGCGCCGCGCCCAGGCTGGAAAAGTCATCCGCCGAGCCTTTGCCGTCGGCAGGCAGCAACAGCGTGCCCGCACGCCCTCCACCACTGTCGAGCTTGACCCCGAGGCGGCCGATCAAGTCGACGCCCACCCCCACAAGCCCTTGGGTGTAGCCCGACTGCGCATTGAGCAGAAAGCCCTGTGCCCATTCCTCGCTCTTGGCCTGGCTGGCGTTGCTGTCACGAAAGTCGCGATTGAAGTAGAAGTTGCGCATGAGCACGTTGGCCGTGGCGTCCTCGATAAAGCCATGCTCCTGTGCCAGAACCAGGCCCGGCAAGGTGCTCAGCAACAGCAGGGGTTGTGCGGCGATGTATTTGTTCAGGTTCATTTTTATTGTTTTTCCTGTTGGATTTAAGACGTAGAAACCCCTGGCGAACGCGTGTTTCGCCATACCGTCGGGGGGAATTGGCAGGCGAACCTGCCGGGTTGAATGTTGCGGCTGGCGCTCTAGACCGCCAGCCACTCCTTCATCAAATCGGGGTCGTCGGTCAGCGCTTGCGGCGTGCCTTCAAAAACAATCTGCCCGTGGCCCATCACGCAAACCCGTGAGGACACCTTCAGGGCGATGGTCAGCTTTTGCTCCACCAGCAGGATCGACACCCCGCGGTGGTGGATGTCGCGAATGGCTTCGGCCACCACCGCCACGATCTTCGGCGCCAGACCCTCGGTGGGCTCATCAATCAACAGCACTTTCGGGCAACCCAGCAGCGAGCGGCACAAGGTAAGCATTTGCTGCTCACCGCCCGAGAGGTTGCCCGCGCCGGTGTTGCGACGCTCACGCAGCCTCGGGAAAAACTCGAACATCTGCTCGACCGTCCAGGCCGTGGCGCCCGGCGTCGGCTCTTGCTGGCCCATGCGCAGGTTTTCTTCGACGCTGAGGTTGGCAAACACTTCGCGCTCTTCCGGGACAAAACCGACCCCGGCCCGACTGACCCGGTACGGCCTGAGCCCGGTCAATTCACGGCCTGCCAGCTGAATGCTGCCCGCGCTGGCAGGCACCAGGCCCATCACCGCTTTCATGGTGGTGGAGCGCCCGGCGCCATTGCGCCCCAGCAAGCTGACCACTTCGTTGTGGCCGATGTTGAGGTTGACCCCGTGCAGCACGTGGCTCTTGCCGTAATGCACATGCAGGTCGCTGATCGACAGCAGGTTTTGCGGGGTCGCACTCATGCGCATTGCTCCTCACCCAGATAGGCTTCCTGTACCCGGCGATCTGCACGGATTTCGTCCGGCGTACCGGTGGCGATGACCTGGCCGTAGACCAGCACGCTGATGCGGTCGCACAGCGAAAACACCACGTCCATGTCGTGCTCGACAATCAGCAAAGAACGGCCTTGGGTCACCTCACGAATCAACTGCAAGGCGTAGTCGGTTTCTTCGTGAGACATGCCTGCCATGGGCTCGTCGAGCAGGATCACCCGCGGGTCACTGGCCAGGGTCATGCCGATTTCCAGTGCACGCTGCTCGGAGTAAGACAACTCCGCCGCGCACACGCTTTGTTTGTCTTGCAGGCGCACTTGCTCCAGCAGCTTTTCGGTCTGCTCGCGCACCTCGGGGTAACGCTGGACTGAACGCCAGAAGTGGTACTGCATGTGGTGCTTGCGCATGACGGCAATGCGCAGGTTTTCGAACACCGTCAGCCCCGGAAAAATGTTGGTGATCTGAAACGAGCGCGACAGCCCCAAATGGTTGATGTGCTCCGGCGAGCGCCCCTGAATCGGCGTATCGCCCAGCACGATCTTGCCGCTGGTGGGCTGTAACTGCCCGGAGATCAAGTGGAACAACGTCGACTTGCCCGCACCGTTGGGGCCAATCACCGCATGCCGTTCGCCGTCGCGCAGTTCAAGCTCTGCGCCGCGAATGATGTGGGCCTCGCCAAAGGATTTGTGCACGTCGTGTAACTGCAGAATCGCGCGGCTCATGGGGCATCTCCTTCGGCTTGCAGCGTGAGTGCGGCAGGTTTGGACCCGCGTTCATCGTCCAGCAGGCGCAGCCATCGGCGCCGTGCCAGTTTGAGCATCAACAGCCCGGCCAGGCCCAGCAGCAGCGGCATGGCCCAGGTCAGTGGCGAACCGGGTAACCAGTCGCGGCCAAACAAACTGATGGCGGGCCACGGCTGACCGGCAATCAGCAGCGCCTGGTAATCCTGGCTAAATACCCGTTGCAAAGTTTCGATGGCAAACACCACGGCCAGGCTCACCAGCGCAGCCGTCAGCAACGCCGTCACGGCAGCCGGGATCACCGCCAGCCAGCCGTTGCGCCGGATCTGCGCACTCCAGGCCAGCACCAGCCCGGCCAGACCACTGGGCATAAACATCATCACCAGCACGAACAACAGGCCCTGATAGAGCAACCAGGATTGGGTGAGGTCGGAGGCGGCGTTGCCAAAAAAGGTCATCAAGGCCGCGCCCAGAACCGGCCCGAGAAACACGTTGACCCCACCGATATAGGTGTTGAGGACCACCTCGGCGGAATAGTGCATATCAAACAGCACGTAGTTGGCCGACTCCAGATTCAGGGCCTGCAAGCCACCGGCGATCCCGGAAAACATCGCGGACAGGGCAAACACCAGCACCCGCAAACGGTGCACGTTGTAGCCGAGAAATTGCAGCCGGTGACCGTTCTCGCGCAGGGCGAAAGTCAGGCGACCCATGGGCGTCAGGGTGAAGGCGTATAGCAAGGCAATCGACATCACCACCCACACCAGGGTCAGGTAATAGACTTGGGTCGCATCGCCAAAATCCAGGCCCCACGCCGGGCTGCGCATGGACGAAATACCCGCTTCACCGCCAAACAGCGCGCTCAGGTGCGGAGCCAGCGAGTGCAGCAACTCGGCCAGCGCCAGGGTGATCATCGAGAAGTACACCCCGGCGCGCTTGGTTGCGAACCAGCCCGCGCACACCCCGCAGATAAAACCACCCAGGGCGCCGATCAGCGGCAGCAAAGGTGTTGGCAGCAGGCCATGACCATTGAGCGCGTTCATCGCGTGCAGCGTGGCAAACGAGCCGACGCCAAAGTACGCCGCGTGGCCAAACGAAAGCATGCCGCCCTGCCCGCACAGCAGGTTAAAGGCACAGGCAAACAAGGCTGCGATCAGCATCTGAATGGACGCGTTGACCATCGACACCGGTACAACAGCGGGCACCACAACGAGTGCCAGCAGCAAGACCAGCAGCAGGATTTTTGTGAGTTTCATGGTCTACCCCTTCTCGCCCATTAACCCGGACGGCCGGATCAGCAAAATCAGCAGCATCAGCGCAAATGGAATGGTGGCCGCGACGCTGGACACTTTGAGGGTCATCAAACCGCCCATTTGCCGGGCCCATTCACCGGCACCAAACAAGCCGAACACCGACGCCAGGCTGAGGTCCACGCCCACGGCGAAGGATGAAATCAGGCCGATCAACAGCGAGGCCACCATCGCCCCGGCCATTGAGCCCAAACCGCCGACCACCACCACGACAAACACAATCACCCCAAGCTCCAGCGCCATGTTCGGGTTGGTGGTGTAGAAGGCGCCCGCCAGTGCACCGGCCAGCCCGGCAAGGGCCGCGCCGATGCCGAACACCGCCATGAACACCAGCGGCACGTTATGCCCCAGGGCCTCAGCCATTTGCGGGCGATGGATTGCTGCGCGCACCACGATGCCGACCCTAGTGCGGGTCAGCAGCAGATAGATCAGGGCAAATACCAGCAGCGAGACAATGCCCATCAGCAGCCGGTAGAACGGATAGTCGGTGCTGAACACCTGGAACGCGGCGAAGTTGAGGAACTCCGGCACCCGGTATTCCACCGAGAAGTTGCAGTAGAACAACTTGATCAGCTCAACAATGATGAACGTCAGGCCAAATGTCAGCAGCAGTTCGTGGGCGTGCCCGTACTTGTGTACGCGGCGCAGGAAGAAGCGCTCGACAATCACCCCGATCAGCCCCACCAGCACGGTCGAAAGCAGCACCGCACCGACAAAGCCGACGTATTTTTGCAGGGTGTAGGCCAGGTAGGCGCCCACCATATAAAAGGAGGCATGGGCGAAATTGAGCACGCCCATCATGCCAAAGATCAGCGTCAGGCCAGCTGAAACCATGAACAGCAGCAGGCCGTAGATCACGCCGTTAAGCAGTGAAACTGTGAGGAATTCCATAGGCGACTCCAGCGTTCGCGATGGACAAAAAGGCGTGCCGGGTGGCACGCCAGGCGGCGTCAGTCGGGCCGTTGCATGCGGCAGTCAGCTTGCACCGGCGCTGCGGCTTCATCGGCGCTGAACGACTTGATCGGGACAAAGCCCATGTCGGTGCCGTCAACCTTGTAGCGCGCATCTTTGGAGACCACCGACACCACGAATGGCATCAGCAATTGGTGGTCTTCGGCGCGCATGCGCACGGCACCCAGCGGGTTGCTGTCGCTGGCTTTTTCCAGGGCCAGGGCGAAGCTGCGGGTGTTGAGGCGGCCGTCTTCTGCCGGCAAGGTTTTCAGCACATTGCCCACCATCTGCAAGGCGAACACGGTTTGCGGCTCGATATAGGCTGGCAGGTGCCCGGTCTTGGCCTGGTACTCGGTGGCGAACTTCTCGCCCTGCTCGCCTGCGGCTTCAATGTTGAACGGGTGCGAAACGTAATGCCCCAACGCAACATCACCGGCGTTAGCCAGGTTGCCTGGCTGATCGAGGAAGGCGGTGCCAAAGCGCAGTTTGAGGCCCGCCGCACGGCTGGCTTTCATCAGCAAGAGCAAGTCGTTGCCCCAGTTACCGGTGAGCACGGTCTCAGCGCCAGAGGCCTGGATACGGGCGATGTAAGGGGCGAAATCCTGGACTTTCTGGGTGTCGTGCAGGCTTTTGCCCACCAACTGATAACCCCCCGCTGCGGCATTATCGGTGATGGCCTTTTCCATGTCCTGGCCCCAGCTGTAGTTCTGGTTCATGGAATAGACTTTAGTGCCCAGGGTGCCGGCTTCTTTCATGGCTGCCACCAGGGTCTTGACCCGGATTGGCGCATTGCCGTTGAAGCGGAAGTGGTAAAAGTGGCATTTGCTGCCGGTGAGTTCCAGGGCCTCACCGCCGACATTGAGGAACACGACTTCCTTGCCCTTGTTGCGCAGGTTGTACTTGCGCACATCTTCTGTGATTTGCCCGGCCGCCACTGACGAGGCGCCCTGAACGATCATTTGTGCGCCGCTGCCAATCGCGGCCTTGAGTTTTTCAGAAGCGCCGGCCGGGGTGCCCTGGCTATCAAATTCGAGCAGCTGGATGGGTTCGCCATTCCAGCCACCTTCAGCGTTCAGGCGGTCGATCTGGAAGCGCGTGGCGGCCCGGAACATTTGCCCGGTGGCAGCGGAGGGTCCCGACAGGGTCTCGACCAACGCTACTTTCAAAGGATCAGCGCAGGCGATACCGGCGAGCAGGGTCGTGCCGAAGGTGAGCAGACGCAGCGTGGTCTTTGTGTGCATGGAAGCCTCGTTTTTTATTTTTATGTACGATCTGGTCGAACATCATCATCGACATGTCAGACCAGTTGGCGAAAATTACGACAACGCTGCGCCGAAGTCAAAGCACCCACGGGCAAAAAAGTGCATTTATTTCCGATTGATTCACTCAAACACCTTGAAATGTGCAGGCTTGAGCCGATAAAAAAATTTCTAAACTTGTAAGACCACAGTCCATTCATTCACTATTCTCAGCCAATCACTTATGCCCGTACCCGCGCTGCCTCGCGGCAGAGGACTCACAATGAAAAGCGTTAACGTACAAAGCAACCAGCCCTTGCCAATGGAAATCGTCAACTGGCTCAGTGGCGAAATCCACTCCGGGCGGCTGGCCACCGGCGATCAACTGCCCAGCGAGCGGCAGTTGTGCGAACAGTTTTCGGTCAGCCGGGCGGTGGTGCGCGAAGCCTTGTCGCAACTCAAGTTCGAAGAACTGATCACCACCCAGCAAGGCAAAGGCGCTTTCGTGGCCAAGCGCGGCGAGCGTCACGCCTTCCGCCTCAACGAAGTGTCGCTCGACGAAGAAGACTCCCTGCTGCACATCCTCGAGTTCTTGATCACCATCGAGGTGGGCGCCACGCGCCTTGCGGCGTTGCGTCATACCCCGGAAGACCTGAAGAAAATTCGCCAGGCGTTGGTCGGCATGGAATACGCCATGGTCAACGACCAACTGGGCGACGAAGAGGACTATGCCTTCCACCAGGCGATTGTCGCGGCCACCCATAACCCGCACTTCAAATCGCTGAATGAATACCTCGATCACAGTGTCCGGCGCCTGATTCGCGAGGCCCGCAGCAACACGGCGGCGATCTACAACGAGCTGATCCAGGCGGTGCAGGACGAACACCAGGCCATCTTCCAGGCCATTCAGGCGCGCGATCCGGTGCGGGCGGGCGAAGCCGCCGAGCGTCATCTGCGCAATGCCGCCAAGCGCATGGACATGTACCTGCAGGACTGATCCTCCTGCAGCACCCTTGACACTGAAAAGGGAAGCCTCCTACCATCCTGTCAGACAACAAAAACAAATGTCAGACAGGTTAATCCTCATGATCACTGGCCAAACGCGTTTGATCGGCATCGTTGCTGATCCGATCGCCCATGTAAAAACCCCGCAAGTCATCAATCAGAGTACGGCCAACCAAGGTTTGGATGTGGTCTGCGTACCCCTGCACGTGCACGCCGAAAACCTGCAAAAGGTGCTGGGTGGCGTTGACGGCTTCGCCAACCTGCAAGGCCTGGTCGTTACCATCCCGTACAAGGAAAGCATCCTTGAATACTGCGACGACCTGACCGACATCGCCCGCCAGGTCGGTTCGGTGAATGCCATCCGCATCGACCCTGACACCGGGCGCCTCACGGGCGGTAATTTTGACGGCGAAGGCATGCTGGCCGGTCTGCACCAACAGGGGCATACGGTTGCTGGCAAACGCGTGTTGCTGGAGGGCACGGGAGGCGCGGGCAAGTCCATTGCCTGGTCCCTCGCCCAGCAGAAACCTGCACGACTGGCCCTCTACAACCGTTCACCGGCCCGTGCGCAAGCGTTGCTGGAGCGTCTGCAAAAACAGTTTCCTGCGCTCGATCTGGTTATCAGTGACGGCAATGCGCAGGACTACGACGTGGTCATCAACGCCACCTCGCTGGGCCTCAAGGACGATGATCCCCTGCCCCTCGATCCGAACACCTTGCGAGCGGGCGCTTTGGTCTGCGAAGCGGTGATGCGCGCCGACGGCACCGCGCTGCTGGCGGCGGCACGCG
>NZ_WIVR01000096.1:0-12650 GCF_009600525.1 Pseudomonas sp. FSL R10-1350 | reverse complement strand
CTCGCTGTCGTTGGCTTCTAATAGAATGCCACCGTGGCGCACAGACGCCTCGGCTTGGGCGAGTCCATGTAATTACAATGGGATTGCGCCCCCATTCATGCATAAACCTCATGCAAAGGCTGCACGTTATACGTTTGCCTTGTGGCGCCAAGACCCTGAAAATCCTGCCAAATCAATTTCACCGCGCGAGCGCGTTAGCCAGCTCCATGCGCCGAGTGAATGTAGAACTGAATTTGCCTGCAGGAAAAACCACCGATGATCGCCCGCCTCGCCCCCCTCCACCGTCTTGATGACGCTTACCAACGTTTTCTAAGCGCACTGACAACGGAAGGCTTCAAGGGTGAAATCGCCAGTGATTTCGGCCTCAGAACCGTGCTGGCCACCGACAACTCCATTTATCAACGCTTGCCGCAGGCTGCGGTGTTCCCCAAAGATTACGCCGATGTCGAATGCCTGAGCGCACTCGCTGCGCGGCCGGAGTACCGCTCCATCGTGCTGACCGCGCGTGGCGGCGGCACGGGCACCAACGGCCAGTCGCTGACCGACGGGCTGGTGGTCGATCTGTCCCGCCACCTCAATAACATCCTCGAAATCAACGTCGAAGAGCGCTGGGTGCGCGTGCAAAGCGGTGTGGTCAAAGACCAGCTCAACGCAGCACTAAAAGCCCACGGCCTGTTCTTTGCCCCCGAGCTGTCCACCTCGAACCGGGCCACCATCGGCGGCATGATCAACACCGACGCCAGCGGCCAGGGCAGTTGCACCTACGGTAAAACCCGCGACCACGTGCTCGAACTGTCGACCGTGCTGCTGGGCGGCAAACGCCTCGACAGCCAGGCGCTGGCAAACGAACTGGCGCACCGCCAGGCCGAGCGCAACGACGTGATCGGCGAGGTCTATCGCTGCGCCCAAGACATTGCCGATAACCAGCAACAACTGATCAAAGAAATCTTCCCGCCGCTCAACCGCTGCCTCACCGGCTATGACCTCGCCCACCTGCGCGAAGCCGATGGGCGTTTCAACCTCAACAGCCTGCTGTGCGGCTCTGAGGGCTCGCTGGGTTTTATCATTGAAGCCAAGCTCAACGTGCTGCCCATTCCGCAGCATTCAATTTTGGTCAACGTGCGCTACGCCAGCTTCATGGACGCGCTGCGCGATGCCAAGGCGCTGATGGCCCTCAAGCCGCTGTCGATCGAAACGGTGGACTCAAAAGTCCTGATGCTGGCGATGAAAGACATCGTCTGGCATGGCGTCGCCGAATACTTCCCCCAGGACCCGGCCACACCCACCCTGGGCATCAACCTGATCGAGTTCAGCGACGACGATAACGAGCGCCTGGAGCAGCGCGTTCATGACTTTATCGAACACTTGAACACCGACAACGGCGTGCGCCGCCTGGGCCATACACTGGCGGTGGGCAGTGAAGCGGTGAAACGCGTCTACACCATGCGCAAACGCTCTGTGGGCTTACTCGGCAACGTGCAGGGCGAGGCCCGGCCGCAGCCCTTTGTAGAAGACACCGCCGTGCCGCCGGAAAACCTCGCGGACTACATCGCTGAGTTCCGCGCCCTGCTGGACAGTTACGCACTGGAGTACGGCATGTTCGGCCACGTCGATGCCGGGGTGTTGCACGTGCGCCCGATCCTCGACATGAAAGACCCGCGCCAGGCGGCGCTTATCCGCCCGATTTCCGATGGCGTGGCGGCCCTGACGCACAAATACGGCGGCTTGCTGTGGGGCGAGCACGGCAAAGGCCTGCGCTCTGAATACGGGCCTAAATACTTTGGCGCGCTGTACCCGGCGTTGCAGGCGATCAAAGCCGCGTTCGACCCGTTCAACCAGCTCAACCCCGGCAAAATCGCCACCCCGGCGCAGGTCAGCACGGCCCGCCTGACCCGCGTCGACGAAGTGCCGCTGCGCGGTGATCTGGACCGGCAAATCGACGAGCGCGTGTGGCAAAGCTACCAAAGCGCCGTGCACTGCAACGGCAACGGCGCCTGCTACAACTTCGACCCCGACGACGCCATGTGCCCGTCCTGGAAAGCCACCCGTGATCGCATCCATTCGCCTAAAGGCCGCGCTTCGCTGATGCGTGAATGGCTGCGCCAGCAAGGGGCGCAAGGCGTGGACCTGCTGGGCAATTACTCCACCGGCGTGCTGCGCAGAACCCGCAACTCACTGGCCAGATTGCTGGGCGAGAAAGACTTCTCCCACGAAGTGTATGACGCCATGGCCGGCTGTCTGGCGTGCAAATCCTGCGCAGGGCAATGCCCGGTCAAGGTCAACGTGCCGGATTTTCGCGCGCGTTTTCTGGAGCTCTACCACAGCCGCTACCTGCGCCCGCTCAAAGACTACGCCGTGGGCTCGCTTGAATTCAGCATCCCGCACATTGCGCGCTTCCCGAGGCTGTACAACGCCTTGATGAGCGCTGCGCCAGTTAAATACCTGCTGGAACGCGTGGTCGGTATGGTCGACAGCCCGCTGCTGAGTCTGATGGATTTCCATGCCGTGTGCGCGCAATGGAACGTGCAAATCGCCACGCCGAAAACCCTTTCACGGTTGAGTGACGAGCAGCGCAAGCGCAGCGTGATCCTGGTGCAGGACGCCTTTACCCGCTATTTCGAAACGCCATTGGCGGCACAATGGATCGAGTTGATTGCCCGGCTGGGCTATCAGGTTTACCTCGCGCCCTTCTCGCCCAACGGCAAACCGTTGCAAGTGCAGGGCTTTCTCGGGGCCTTTAAAAAGACTGCAGCCAACACCGCCAAAGGCTTGATGGCACTGGAGCAAAGCGGCATACCGCTGGTGGGCCTCGACCCGGCCATGACCCTGGTGTACCGCCAGGAATACGCCAAAACCCTCGAACAAGGCCGCGCGCCGCAAGTGGCCCTGCCGCAAGAGTGGCTAGTGACGGCATTGCCCGATACGCTCAAGCACGGCGCACCGCAGGTGTACCAGTTCTTGGCGCACTGTACCGAGCGCACCAACGAGCCGGGCAGCGTTGATCTGTGGAAGAAGGTTTTTGAAGGCTTTGGCCTTACGTTGCAGGTGCTGCCCAGCGGCTGCTGCGGCATGTCCGGGACTTACGGCCATGAAGCCCGCAACGCCAAGACCTCTGCGGTTATTTATTCGCAGTCCTGGCAGCCGTTGGTCGAACGGCACATGCCGAGCGGCAACCTGATTGCCGACGGCTACTCCTGCCGCAGCCAGGTCAAGCGCCATGAAGGCAAAGCGTTGCAGCATCCATTGCAGGCACTGCTGGGCCACCTGCGCCAGTGAGGTGAGTTGTTTGGGTGGGTGATTGATGGCAGGCTGCTCGCATTCGTTGCGATGAGAATAAAAATGGATAATTTTTCCCAGATGCAAGCCTTTCTGTGGGCGCACGAACACGGCAATTTCTCGGTGGCCGCCAGGGCGAACGGAATCACCCCGTCCACCGTCAGCAAGCTGATCAGCCGCCTCGAAAACCGCCTGCAAGTGCGCCTGTTCCAGCGCGGCAACCGCAGCCTCACGCTCACAGAAGAAGGCTCGGCCTACCTGGTCAGCGCACGTAAAGTCATGAACGCCATGGCCGAAGCCGACTCTTTGGCTGAGGCCTTCCCGACCCAGGTCAGCGGCGCGCTGCGCATCCACACCATGACCACCTTCGCTAAACACCAGATCATGCCCTGGCTGCCGGAGTTTATGGCGACCTACCCAGGCCTCACGGTTGATTTGCAGGTCGGGCCACAATATGTCGACCACTTTGACCAGGGCCTGGACATCGCCATTCACAGCGGCGTGTTGCCGGACTCATCCCGTGTGGCACGCAAAATCGGTGAAAGCGCGTGGATCATCTGCGCCTCCCAGGAGTACCTCGCCCGTAAAGGCACGCCCAATCACCCGGAAGACCTGCTCAACCACGACTGCTTCAACTTTGCCTTTAACAGCGCCTGGAACAACTGGCAGTTCAGGGTCGACGGCGAGACCGTCACGGTGGCCATCAAGCCCAAGGCGGTCTTTGCCCAAGGGGATTTACAGCGTGACATCGCCTTGAACGGCGGCGGGATCGTCAAGCTTGCGCAGTTCCATATAGGCGCAGACCTCAAGGCAGGCAGGCTGGTGCCCTTGCTGCAGACCTACGACATCCCGTCCAAAGAGCCCATTTACCTGATCTACACCCACCGCAAAAACCTGAGCCCGCGCATACGCGTGTTCAGGGATTTTCTGGAACAGAAACTTAAGGCATCGCCTTGGGACTAAACCACTCACCGTCCCTGTACGTCTTCGACGCCGCGCTGTCGCGCAGCAAACAGGCTACCGAGAATCTTCAGCATCCCCCAATCGGTTCCCTCTCCTTCGGGAGTGGGCTAGGGTGAGGGGGGCTCTTAGATCAAGATCAAAAGATCGCGAGGCAAGCTCGCTCCTACAGGGCCTTAGGAATCAATCACTTATTTGTGTTTGATAAGAGTGAGCTTGCCTCGCGATCTTTTGATCCTGCGTGTATGCACAGCTCCGTGGCGGATGGGGTTGGCTTGCACCGACCTCGCCCCGGCCCCGTTTAATGGGTACGCTTAGGCCAGATTCCGGGCAATACGCGCCAATGCGCCGCGCTGCTCTGGAATGGTTCAAAAAATCATCAAATTTGCCACGGGTGCACTAAATGAATGCAATCGAGAAGCCTAAGAAGCGGTCCGCAACCGCCAAATTGAGTCGTCAGGAAGTTCTTCACAATATCCGCGCGGCCGCTATCAGTGAATTCAGCCTGCACGGTTTCAACGGCGCCTCGACGCAGTCCATTGCCAAACGCGCCGGGATGACCAAATCTCAGTTGCACTACTACATCGAAGACAAAGAACAGCTCTACACCGCGATTCTCGAACAGATCTACATCAAGTGGGCCGCGCTGTTCTCCCTGGACAAAGACAGCCAGACGCCCGCGCAAGTGATCGCCGACTACGTACGCAAAAAGCTCGATCTGGCGTTGCAAGAACCGGAATTGTCCCGCGTCTTCACCCACGAGCTGATCAGCGGCGGGCATCGCCTGCAGCCCTTCTGGGAGAACGCGACGCCCTGGACCGAGAAGAGCATCGAGCGCATCCAGAGCTGGTTGGATGCCGGCGAAATACGCGCCCTCAACCCCCGCTTGTTCCTCATGCACATCTGGGCGATGACCCAGTACTACGCCGATTACGCCCTGCAAGCGGAGCGCGTGCTGGGGCAATCCCTGCAAGTGCCGGAGCTGCGCGCAGAAATCCTCGATGAACTGGTCAATTTTGTGCTCATTGGTGCCGGTCTAAACCGCTAAACCCTCCCCCCTTCACACCTCAAAAAACGTCACGCAGCGGCGCTGGCATAGACATTGCTTTTTACAAACCATTCGATCAAACCGATTGGTCAAAAAATGTCAAAAGCCGCTGATGTCCAAGTTTTCGTTCAACACCGTTACGCACTGACGCCAACTATTGACTGCTGGCGTCTGGCCCGTCGCGACGGTGCCCCGCTACCGCCATTCAGTGCTGGCGCGCATGTCGAGGTGCAGATCGCGCCGGGTGTGCGGCGAGCCTATTCACTGTGCAGCGACCCCGCGCACACCGAGTTTTATGAGATTGCGGTCAAACACGAAGTCGATGGCCGTGGCGGCTCACGAGCGCTGCATCAATTGGCGCAGATCAACAGCGATCTGAGCATCGGTGCACCGCGCAATCTGTTTGCACTGACCCACGAGCCGGGCCTGCATGTGCTGGTAGGTGCCGGGGTCGGCCTGACACCCCTGATCGCCATGGCGCACAGCTTGCATCACTCGGGTGAAGCGTTTCAGTTGATCGCCAGGGTGCGTCAGCGTGAAGACCTGCTCTTTGCCCCGTTGCTGGAGCAAGGGCCGTGGCGCGACTGCGTGACCGTGAGCTACAGCAGCCAAGGTGCGCTTGAGCTGCCGGACAACGCCGCCCATGTGTACTGCTGCGGCCCGGACGGTTTCATGCAGGCGGTCCAGGCGCATTACTCGGCGCTGCCAGACGCTCACTGGCATCAAGAGCACTTCAGCGCCAGCGCCGTGAGCACCGGGAGCGAACACGGCTACCGACTGCTGTTGTCGGCCAGCGGCCGGGAGATTGAAGTCGCCGCCGGACAGCGCCTGATCGATGCCCTGCGGGTCAACGGCGTGGCGTGCGAAACCGTGTGCGAACAAGGGGTATGTGGCAGTTGTGTGGTGGGTTGGCAGGACGGTCGCCCGCGTCATCAAGATGAATGCCTGACCGACGAGGATCGCCAGTCATACGTTGCCCTGTGCTGTGCCGGCTGTGATTCCGACAGCCTGACACTGGAGCTCTAGCGATGGCCCTGCAGCTCAATAATCTTCGCCTTCCCGCCTGGCTCTTGCCTGCGACCTGGCCACGCACAGCGGGCCAGCCTGAAACGGCACGGCTCGATATCGACGACGGCATCGTTACCCGCGTGCAACCGGCCAGCGGCCCCGGTAAGGGCCTCGACTGCCTGGGCGCACTCGCCCTGCCCGGCCTGGTTGAGCCCCACGCGCATCTGGACAAAACCTACACCCGCCGTCGCTTGGGCGCGATAACACCAGGCCTGCTGGCGGCCATTGAAGCCACCCAGGCTGATCGCGCTTTCTGGACCCCGGAAGATCTGCGCCAGCGCGCCAGCCGTGCGCTCGGGCAAGCCCGCAGCCACGGAGTGACGCACCTGCGTACCCACCTCGACTGGTGGAGTGCCGAAACGCCGACCGCCTGGCAGGTGATCCGCGAGCTGGCTCAGGACACGTTTTTTCATCTTGAACAGGTGGCCTTGTTGCCGCTGCCACTGTTGGCCGACAAGACGGTAGTGCAGCGCATTGCCCACACCCTGGCCAATGACACCCAGGCCCCGCGCAGCGTGCTGGGCGCGTTTATCCATAGCAGCAATTTCAATGCGCAGGCGCTGCACAACTTGCTGGCCTGTGCCGCCGAGGCCGGGCTAGATCTGGACCTGCACATTGATGAAGAACTGAACAGCGCGGCGTGCGGGCTGGCAACCGTTGCCCGTGCGGCCACGGCCATGCAGTTCCCCGGGCGGATCGTCTGTAGCCACGCCTGTGCGCTCTCGACCTACCCAGAGGCTCAGGCCCAGGCCACCCTGGATGACGTCGCCCGAGCGCCCATTACCCTCGTCGCGCTGCCCGCGACCAATCTGTATCTGCAAGACGCCGTGCATGGCCGAACCCCCAGGCTGCGCGGCCTGACCCTGCTCAAGGAGGCCCGCCTGCGAGGCATTGCGCTGCTGCTGGGCAGTGACAACGTGCAAGACGCCTTTTGCCCGATCGGCAACTACGACCCGCTGAGCACGTTGCAACTGGCGGTGCTGAGTGCGCAGCTCGATGACGTATTCGACACCTGGTCGCAAACCGTGTGCCGCGCCGACTGGCTGAGCCGCGCCGAACATGGCGCCGACCTGCAGGGCAAGGCCGCCCACCTGACGCTGCTGCACAGCACCGACCCTTACAGCTGGCCTGCCGACACCGCACGCAGCGTGCTGCACGGTGAACACGTGCCCGAGGCCTTCACCACGTATCTGCGGGGGCTGGCATGAGCGCCGCCTCGTGGCTTCAGACATCGCCATAACCGAGTTCGACCCAGACCCAACAGTGCCCACCAGGACGCCAGCGGGTCGGTAAATGCAGTACCGACCACACCCAGAGTCAATCTTGAAGTCGCCTTATCCCACTTGAGGAGCTCGCTGAGCATGAGATTTGAATCCAAGGTCCGAAATCGTTTGATCCTGCTGGCCGGCCTAACTTGCCTGGGCAGCCAGGCCCAGGCTGCCACGCCCTTTACCTTCATGACCAACTGGTACGCCCAGGCCGAGCATGGGGGGTTCTATCAGGCCCAGGCAGAAGGCTTGTACGCCAAAGAAGGCCTCGATGTGAGCGTGCAAATGGGCGGGCCGCAGGTCAATGCCATTCAACTGCTGGCGGCTGGCCGGGCGCAGTGCATCCTGAGTGAAGACATCGCGATCTTTTCGGCGCGTCAGCAAGGCGTGCCGCTGGTCATGGTGGGCGCGACCTTCCAGCATGACCCGGTCGTGGTGATTGCCCATGATGATGTCGCGACCCTCAAGGATGTGCGCAACAAAACCATCCTGATCTCCAGCTCTGTGCACTCCAGCTGGTGGCCATGGGCGAAATCGCAACTCGGTTTCAGCGACGAACACACCCGCCCCTACAGCTTCAACGTTCAGCCCTTCATGGCCGACAACAACCTGGCGCAACAGGGTTACTTGACCTCTGAGCCTTACTCACTGACCAAGGCTGGCGCCACGTTCAAGGTCTACCCGCTGAGCGAGGCGGGCTACCCGCCCTATGGCAACTCCATTGCCTGTGACAGCCGCTGGGCCGATGCGCACCCCGACGCGCTCAAGGCCTTTGTGCATGCCTCGATGCTGGGTTTCAAGCACTACCTGGATAACCCGGCGCCCGGCAACAAGCTGATTCGTGAAGCCAACCCGGCCATGACCGAAGACCAGCTTGATTACTCGGTGCAGAAACTGCGCAGCACCGGCCTGGTGACCGGCGGCGATGCACAGACCGGCGGTATCGGCGTCATCACCCCGGCGCGTATGAAGCAGACCTGGGACATGGCCGTGCAGTACGGTTTGATCGATAGCGCGAAGGTGCCGCTTGATCAGACGTACACCACCCGTTTCATCGAGCAAGCACCGGTGATGCCATGAAGATTGCCTCTCTGGTGCCCCCCGCACCCACCACGACAACCGCCAGCGCGCCGATGGCCATTGAAGCGCTGTCGGTCGAAAAGGTGTATGCCAATGGCACCCAGGCACTTCGCCCGGTCAACCTGAGCATTGCTGAAGGCGAGTTCATTACGCTCCTGGGCCCCTCGGGCTGCGGCAAGAGCACCTTGCTCAAGATGGTCGCCGGGTTGATCGAACCCAGCGACGGGCGCTTGTTGCTCTGGCGCAAGCCGGTCAACAAACTGGCCAGCACCGGCAAACACCTCTCCTATGTGTTCCAGGAGGCCACCCTGATGCCTTGGAACAGCGTGCTTAAAAACGTGCGCCTGCCCCTGGAGCTTGAAGGTGTGCCGCCCCGGGAAGCCGACCGTCGCGTGGCGACTGCGCTGCAACGGGTGGGTTTGGAGAAGTTCGCCGATGCGCTGCCCCGGGAGTTGTCCGGCGGCATGCAGATGCGCGCCTCCATCGCTCGCGGGCTGGTGGTCGAGCCCAACTTGCTGCTGATGGATGAGCCGTTCGGGGCGCTGGACGAAATCACCCGAAACGCCCTGGACAGCGACTTGCTGGACCTCTGGCAGCGCCACCAGTGGACGGTGATGTTCGTCACCCACTCCATTCACGAAGCGGTGTTTTTGTCGCAACGGGTGATCGTCATGGCGGCGCGTCCGGGACGCGTGGTCGCCGACATCAAGATCGACGAGCCCTTTCCGCGCGACGAGTCGTTTCGCCTCTCCAAACGCTTCAGTGAATACGCCATGCATTTACATCACTTACTGGTGGCCGCCAGTCAGGAGTCAGCCTCATGAGCGGTTCTGTCAAAGCCACACCCTGGATCGCCAATCCGGCCCGGCAACGCATCATCATCCCGCTGGTGATTGCCATCGTTCTGGTGGTCGCCTGGCAATTGGTGCTCACGGCACTCAAGGTGCCCGCCTACCTGATCCCCACGCCGGTGATGATGTTCACCGCGCTGATTCAGGACTGGGGCGTGCTAGGGCCTGCGCTGCTGTTCACGCTGAAAATCACCGCGCTGTCGTTCGTGCTGTCGGTGCTTATCGGCGTGCTGGTGGCGTTCATCTTCGTGCAGAGCCGCCTGATTGAACTGGCGTTTTTCCCCTACATCGTGCTGCTCCAGGTCACGCCGGTGGTGGCAGTGGCGCCGTTGATCATCATCTGGGTCAGCAACACCACCCTGGCGATGGTGCTCTGCGCCACGTTGATGGCGGTGTTTCCGATCATCTCCAACACCGCACTGGGGCTGCGCAGTGTGTCACCGGGGCTGCTGGCGTACTTCAAGCTGCGCCGCGCCAGTCGCCTGCAAGTGCTGCTGCGCCTGCGGGTGCCCACGGCGTTGCCCTACTTTTTTGCCGCGCTGCGCATCTCCAGCGGCCTGGCGCTGATCGGCGCCGTGGTGGCCGAGTTCGTCGCCGGCACCGGCGGCACCAACACGGGGCTGGCCTATCAGATTTTGCAGGCCGGGTTCCAGCTCAACATCCCGCGCATGTTTGCCGCCTTGTTCCTGATTTCTGTGGTCGGTATCGCGCTGTTTGCGGGGATGTCGCTGTTGTCCAACAAGGCCATCGGGCGCTGGCACGACAGTGAATCCGACCGTGGCGCGTGACCTTTTCAACCTCTCCTTGCAGGTGTGTTCATGACTGATCAAAAAACTCGCGTCCAGGCCTTGTGTGCAGCATTGCCCGAGCTGGACTGGATTAGCAGCGCGTTCCAACTCAAACGCCTGTCCAAAGACTTTCACTGGTTCAGCCCGATCCTGAAGAACGATCTGGCGGACTGCGTGGCCGACCTGGCGGTCAAGCCGCGTAACGTTGAGGAACTGCGCCAGATCGTCGCCGCCTGCAGCGCGGCGGCCATCGGCATGACCCTGCGCGGGGGCGGCACTGGCAACTACGGTCAGGCCGTGCCCTTGCAGGGCGGGCTGGTGATTGACATGGGCGGCCTGAGCGACGTGCAGTGGGTGCGCGACGATGTGGTCTGCGCCCAGGCAGGAATCCGCCTTGCGGTACTGGAAGACGCGCTGCGTGAAAATGGCCGGGAGCTGCGCTGCATGCCGTCCACCTACCGCATGGCGACACTGGGCGGTCTGTTCGCGGGCGGTTTCGGTGGTATCGGTTCGATCACCTACGGGCCGTTGGCCGCCCATGGCACCTTGCTGGCTGCGCGTATTCTCACCGTTGAAGCCGAGCCACAGATTGTCGACATACGCGGCCCCGAACTGCTGCTGCTCAACCACAGCTATGGCACCAACGGCATCGTCCTGGAGCTGGAGATTGCCGTGGCGCCAGCGCAAGAGTGGGACGAGTACCTGTTGAGCTTCCCGAGTGCCGACGCCGCGTTTCATTGCGCCGAAGCCCTCGCGCAAAGCCCCGCCATCAGCAAGCGCAACATCGCCTTTTTCGAGGCCGGCGTGGTCAATTACTTCACGGAGCTGAGCGCATACCGCAGCGCCGACGAACATGCCGTAATCACCGCGCTGACGCCCGCAGGCCGTGAGCCGCTGGAACAGTTGCTGGCAAGCTTTGGCGGGCATATTGCCGTGGCCAAAACCGCCGCCGAGGTACGGGAAACCGGCCACACACTGCTGGAGTATTGCTGGAACCACACCACGCTTCACGCGTTGAAAGAAGACAAGAACCTCACCTACCTGCAGACCGGCTACGCGTATGGAGAGACCTGGCAACAACTGCAGGCCATCGCCCAGTGGCATGAGCCCGGCGAAGTGATGAGCCACCTCGAATTCATTCGTGACGCACAAGGCCGCGTGCTGTGCGTGGGCATGCCGCTGGTGCGCTACCAGACGCCAGAGCGCCTCCAGGCGGTGATGGCGGCTCACCGCAGTTGCGGCATCCGGATCGACGACCCGCACGTGTTCCATCTCGAAGACGGCAAACACGGGGGCGTGCTTGACCCGCAGGTGCTGGTGCTCAAGCGGCGCTTTGACCCGGCCGGGCTGCTCAACCCCGGCAAGATCCGGGGCTGGCGTTAATTCCCTGACCGCACCGCCCCTGGCACTGGGGCGCTGCCTGAAACGTGTTGCTGCGAGGTTCACGCGATCATGAGTTCTACGTTCATCTATCCAGGGTTGCTTGAGGTTCAGGCCCCTGAAACGCTGTCGATGACCACCGCCGATGGCGTCCGGCTGGACGCCGATGTGTATCGTCCGGTTGGCACGGGGCGCTTCCCGGTGCTGTTGATGCGTCAGGCCTACGGGCGGCGCATCGCTTGCACGTTGTGTTACGCGCATCCGTCCTGGTATGCCGCCCATGGCTACCTCGTGGTGGTGCAGGACATTCGCGGTCGTGGCACCAGCGAAGGGACGTTCCACCCGGGCCGCCACGAAGAAGCCGACGGCGCCGCCGCCGTTGAATGGGCCGCGCAACTGCCCCGTTCTGACGGTCAGGTCGGGATGTATGGGTTTTCTTACCAAGGCTGCGCGCAATTGCTCGCAGCCGCAGGCGATTGCCCGTCGCTCAAAGCCGTGGCTCCGGCCATGGCCCCTTGGGACATTGGCCGTGGCTGGATGTACGAAAACGGCGCCATGCAGCTCAAGCAAATGGTCGAATGGGGCGTGCAAATCAGCGCCGAAGCCTCACGCCGCCAAGGCGATGCTCAGGGTTATGCCCAGCACAAGGCATTTGCCGCTGCGCCCGACTGGCAGCAGGCCGTTTCGGCGCAACCCTCGGTGCTGACCGAACACGCCGAGCAATCGCATTACCAGGACTGGCGCCAATGGCCCGTCGACGATGCCAACTGGGCCGCGATCTCACCTTATGCCAAGGCCGAACAGATCGCCGCCCGCGCCTTGCCCACCCTGTTGATCGGCGGTTGGTTCGATACGTTTATCAACGGCACGCTGGCGGCGTTCCATGAGCTGACGCGGCTCAAGCACCCTGCCCTGCGCCTGGTGGTGGGCC
>NZ_WIVR01000095.1:0-12666 GCF_009600525.1 Pseudomonas sp. FSL R10-1350 | reverse complement strand
AGCTGGGATGGAGGCTGGAAAAAGTTGGGTAGTTTTTTTGAATAAAAACAATGGGTTATTTTATGTTTGATAAGAGCCTCTGCGAGAGAGCCGTCCAAAGGTTGGCTTGAGCCCCCACACCCCGCACAGGGATGACGGCACCCGAATCGACCCGTTGGTATCTGAGCCCAATGCAACCGGTACCTGGTCCGCAGCCACAGCGGCGCCGCTCCCCCCTGATGAGCCGCCCGCCGAGCGCGCGGTGTCGTGGGGGTTGCGTGCAGGCCCGTAGTGCGAGTTTTCAGTGGTAAACCCGTAGGCGTACTCGTCCATGTTGAGGGCCCCCAACAGGACGCCGCCAGCAGCTTTCATGCGCTCTACAAGAAACGCATCAGCGGCTGCCGGGGCATTGTCACGATTGATTTTGGAGCCTGCGAGCGTGACCACGCCTTCTATATCGAACAGATTTTTTACCGCATAAGGCACGCCAGCCAGGGGCGGCAATGGCTCCCCGGCTTTACGCAGCGCGTCAATGCTCTTGGCCTCAGCCAAAGCCCGGTCTCGCGTGACCTCAGTGAACGCATTGAACGACGCGTTTGTGCTCTGGATATGATCCAGTTTGTCTTGCACCACTTCCAAGGCACTCAACTCGCCTTTTACGATGGCGTCACGGATGTTCATGGCGGTGACAGTCATGACGGATTGGCCTCAGATGGAAAGGGGCAAGGCTGGTAGAGTTCGGCAGGTTCATCCCATGGGGTCATGGGCACAGCGCCCAACAACCCGGCCAACTGCTTCGTCCTGGCAAAGTGCTCGGCCACGCGCTCAAGCTGCTCCTCGCTGAGGTTGAGGTCCAACAGGACGGACATGGCCGTGACGTAGTTTTTTTCAGGGCTCATTCGCCACCTCCCGCACCCGACGACACATAAGGGCGCCAGCCGCCGTATGAGCTGATGTCCAGCGCCCCCTCCAGCGCGAATGGCTCACACACAAACCCCTGCACCGACCTGCCATCCTCGAGCGTGATCGTCCCTATCCCTAAGGGGCCAGGAATCATCGCAACAAACGATCCATAGTCCGAAATGGGCATCTGCCACACTTCTACTTCGATAGAGCTGCCCTTCCCGGGGGCCACCCGGATCATTCCAGGCTTGCGAGGCGAGGTATTGGCAAGCGCGTAGAGCTGGTAATCGGCGGCTGTGCGGGTGGTGGACACGAGCGTCGCATTGCGTTCTGTAAGCTGGTAATTGAGCGGCATACCACTGAGGTGCGCGCCCACCACCGCGACCAGCACCGACGACTGGGCTGACGATTTCAGAATGCGATCCAGCGCAGGAAGAGGCTGCCTGGTGGCACCTTGAGTCAAGCCGGTCGCATGGTGAAAACACTGCGCCAGTTCAGCCAATTGCAGGTCGCTACCGCTTGGCGCGATGAACGTGACACCAAAAGGCTGACCATCAGAACGAAAACTACTGGGCACTGAGATGGCCGCGTAGTCCAGCAAATTCACGAAGTTGGTGTAGGTGCCCAGGTTTCGATTGAGGACTACCGGATTGTCTTGCATCTCGCGCAGGGTGTAGCTCGTGGGGGCCGTAGGCACCAGCAATACATCGATGTCACGCCACATCACGGCCGCTATCTGGCCCAGGCGTCGCAGCTCGGTTTGTGCTTCGAGCAAATCCGCGGCGCTGTATTGCTTGCCTTGAGCAATGATGCTTCGAACGGGTTCGATCACCGCGTGCGATGTGGTGTCGAAAAAGTCTCGAATGGCCTCATATCGCTCAGCCACAAGTGCACTTTCGTAAAGCAAAGCGGCAGCTTGTTTAAGCGGTGCATAACTGATGATCCGTTTTTTACCGCCCAACGCTTCAAGCTGATCAATACTTTGCTTGAAAGCCTCCTCGCTAAGGGTGTCACCAAAGAATTCAAGCTCATCAGGCACGCCAAAGACAAAGCGGTTGCCAAAGGGTTCGGTGTTCAAGTGAAGGTCTTTTGAATAGGGGTCGAGCGGATCATGACCCGCGGCCACTAACAGGACCTGAACAGCCGTCGATACCGTACGGGCGAAGATCGATACGCAATCCGCGCTGCGGGCAGCAGGTACCACCCCCCGATTGCTGAGAAGCCCCTTTGAAGGCTTCAACCCCACGATGTTGTTCAACCCTGCGGGCACTCGGCCAGAGCCGGCGGTGTCTGTGCCCAGAGCAAAATCGACTTGCCCGGTTGCCACCACATACGCCGACCCTGCACTCGATCCCCCACAAATCATGTCTGGGTTGATGGCATTGGGAACAGCGCCGTATGGGGAGCGGGTGCCATTGAGGCCGCACGCGAACTGATCCAGATTGGTTTTGCCTTCCAGTGATGCACCGGCGCCGAGAATTCGCTCGACCACACCGGCATGGGTATCGGCCATATAAGCAAACGCCGGGCACCCTGCGGTGGTGGGTACGCCTGCAACATCAATGTTGTCTTTAACCGCAAAGGTAAGGCCGCTCAGGGGGCCGGTGATTTTGTCGTGTGGCTGCTGGCTCAGGCGGTACAGCCACTCAACGGCGGCGCCGGTTGAATCAGGGTTCGAACGGTTCAGAGTCATGATGGTGTCCGGCTTGTTTTCTGGAGTGCCCTCAGCACATTCTCTGGCTCAGGGCAGGTGCAAGAGCCCGCAGTAAGCGTTTTAGCTGACCGTCATGGGCGTTTGAGGCGCGCGATCGCCGCCACCGGGCCACCACCATCCGGCCCCTGGTGCTCGGCGCCACCCGAAACGAAGAGCCGGGTGTCACCCACCATGGCAGCCAGAACGCCACCCACCAGCGCTCTGGCATGGCGGGTCGCCGGGATATCACTGTCATCCAGCATGGTGTGTCGAGCCCCTCTGATGGTGCCGGTCTGAGACGGCTCGGCCTTGGCCAGCATCGCAATCAAGCGGTCACGGTCATGCGCTGAGAGTTGCTTGCTTGACTCGAAGCCAAGGTCGCCAAGGACCCCTTGCACCGCATCCAGATCAATCGCGTCCTTCATGACGCGGTGTCCGATGACCAGATCACCGCCCCACGCCCTGGAGTTACCTAACACCAGAATTTCATGGTGCATGAGCTCCACCCCAGCCGAAGTGCTGGCGCGGCTGGAATACAGATCGAAGTCCTGGCAGATGCCCGGGCCAAGCTCGCCCGGTGTTTTGCCGTCCAGTTCATCAAGGGCGACACCAACCCCCAGCGCTGATGCGGCGCGAGAATAGGACATCGACTTGTAGGTATCGGTGGTCGAGGTGCTGGCGCCTCTGGCGTTTGCTTCGGCGATGCGCTGGCGGGTCAGCAGCGGGCATTTGACCTGCACGTAATGCACGTCATCGGCACTCTCGATGCTCGCCATTTCCATGGCGGCCCTGACGGCATCCGCCACCAGTTGAATTTGCACTGAAGTACCGATTTCTTCTGGCATCAGAGCCCGGGTGACGGCTTGGGCCATGGCCAACCGAGGTTCTGTCTGCTCAGGCGCGTCATCCGGGAGTTTTTCAAAGACGATCCAATGGGGAGAAAGGCAACCCTCGGTGCCACCCGACATGACCACCACCGCCCGTTCCTCAGCCGGGGCATCGTGCGCAGCCCCATGACGCTCAAGGCACTGGATAACCGACTCGGTCGCGTAGCCACGCGTGAAGTCATTGACGCAGCCATTCCCTTCGGTTTTACCCAACACCCCAATGACCCGCTTGGCATCCAGCAGGCCCATGGCTGCGGCCTGGTCGACAGCGGACAAATCGCTCGGCGACTGGGCTTCAAATCTTTGAACTCTGGCTTTCCAACGCATTTGATCGCACCCCAAACAGATAGTGATCAAAGTGTAGGAATCGATGGAGTGAGCCGGGAAGCGGTGTTTTTTTCTCGCTGTGAGCTAAAAAAAGCAGCACTCGATTTGCCGGTCAAAGGCAGCGAACGCCAGAAGCCCTGTGCGATGCGAGTACGCTCGCCGCGTCTGTGGCTTACTGCTACCATCGCAGAGCTCGCAGCCGTATCCCAAGCGGCGAGTCTTTACCTGTATCCAGCAGGACTCAGCCATGCGTTTCAGGCATTCAGGTGGTCCCACGTCATGAAGCACGTAAAGCTCCTGAGCTACTTTGTCGCTGTCGCTCACCATCGTTCCATCAGAGAAGCTGCCAACTTTCTTCACCTGACTTCGTCGGCATTAAACCGGCACATTCTCGATCTTGAAGAAGAGTTGAGCGCCCCGCTGTTCGAGCGCCACGCACGGGGTGTGCGTTTAAGCGCTGCGGGTGAGACCTACCTTGCCTACGCCAAAAAAGCCTTGTGCGACGCAGAGGATGCTCATTCAAGCATTAGAGAGCTTGAAGGGCTCAAGCGCGGTCACATCAAAATCGCTGCAGTGGCGGCGATTGCAGATGTTCATTTGATTGACCTGATTGCAACGTTCCAGACCCAGTATCCGAAGGTCAGCTTTGCTGTGAAGGTCGCCGGCGCAGATAAAGTGGTCGATGCCGTCGTAGAGAATGACTGCGATCTGGGATTGGCTTTCAACCCCTCGCAGAATGCTGATTTTCATGAACTTGCCCAGGCCCCCTACTCCATCCACGCGCTGGTGAAACGCGATCACGTCCTGGCGAGCGCTGAGTCCATTTCGATTTCATCAACAGCAGACTATCCATTGGCGCTGGCCGACACCTCCTGGGGTGGCAGACGTCTGTTGGATGAATACCTGAAACGCAATGGCACCCGCATTTACCCACAAATGGAGTCGAATTCTTTTCAGGTTCTAACGGACTTTGTCAGGCGTACCGGGGGGATTTGTTTCCAGGTCAGGAAAGAGGGAGGTGAACGCCTTGTAGACGACGACCTTGTCGCCCTCCCTGTATCAGAACTGAGAAGGTACCAGCGCAGGATGATACTGGGCGTGCTTCGAGGCCGCGTGCTGCCCGTTGCGGCTGCGCGATTTAGCGAATTGCTCAAAAAGTCGCTATTCAGTGAACTGAACGACAACTCACCAGGGGTATAAGTCAGGCCCCGTGGGCCACTCCTGCCTCGGGAACGTGACGCGAAACAATCCTCGGGTATGTGTGTGCATTCTTTAGGCTGGGTATGTAGTGATTTGTGAGCAACCCGAAGCGAGACCATTGCAGCCGATTCCGCTGGCTACGTCGCATGAATGGGCATGATCCGTATGCTTATCTCAAAGATGTGCTGACGCGACTGCCGACGCAGCGGGCGAGCGAGATTGACCAACTGCTGCCGCATCAGTGGGTATCTGCCGGGATCATGCAAGGTGACTTTGGCAGACGCTTACGATGCGGATCCCCAGCGCCACCTCAAAGCGACTAACGTTTCATGCTGCGCTCGTAAGCGGCCAGGACAGTTCGCTCGGATTGCACCAGGTAGGCATCCAGCATGGTCGTAGCGTCGCCTGCTCGGCCCTCTTCAACGCAGGTCAGTATCGATGCGTTCATATCGAGGAACGGCAAGTGCAGAAATTGGGGGTCGTTCATCTTGTAGGAGCGAGCTTGCTCGCGATCTTTTAAAAGATCAAAAGATCGCGAGCAAGCTCGCTCCTACAGGGTCTGCTTGCGCTTAAGGACTGATCAGGCCAGCGAATTACCAAGGGCCACGGTCTGAAAAACTTGCACGTTGGCTCGCACTTTTTCTGGGGGGTTTGGGTTTGTGACTGCACATGGGGAAACTCGAACATGAGCGAAATTCCCCGTATGGCCCTTGGCGAAGGACGAAGACGCCAATTTTGCAGATCGGGCAACGATCCTCCTGAATCGGCTCGCCCCGGACATTCGTCACGTTGACAGCGCCTTCCTTCACCATTTCATCGAGAAACGGCGAGTTTTTACCCATGACAGTGAACATCGCCACTGAACGACGCGCACGGGTAAGCGCTACGTAAAATAATCGCCGCTCTTCGCTGTATGGATAGGTGTCACCCGCTGGCATGACAAGCTCCAGCAAAGCGTCATCGCTCTTGAGACTAGGAAAGCCCCGGTACACGAGGCCCGGTAAGACGACATAGTCTGCTTCATCACCTTTCGAGGTGTGGATGGTCTTGAACCTCACGTCGATCAGGTTGCCAAAGTGGTATTGCCAGTTCTCTGGAATGTATTGCCGGTCGTTCCTGTAGCGACCCAGGATGAAGACCGTTACTTTGCCATTCTTTCCTAAAGGCACCGAACCTAGCGCCAAGCGAGTCTGTAATTCGGCTAGGTAATGATCGATAGCCCCTTGGATTTCGTTCCTGTTTGGCACTTGAAACGCCTGAATCGGCACATCCAGGGCAGAACTTGCCGAGGTCACCCGTTTCTGTAGCTGGGACGGATTTTTAGAGACAAACCGGCTCGACACATCACAGATAGCTTGTGGGCATCGGAATGTTGTTTCCAGTCGATAGACCTGGCCGTGCCCAAACCATTCTCGAAAGCCGGTCATGACCGAGAGGTCTGCACCGGCAAAGCGGTTGATCGACTGCCAGTCGTCCCCCACGGCAAAAAAATGTCGACCGGGTTCGGCCACCAACGCCCGGCAAAGACGCGCACGCGCTCTCGATGCGTCCTGATACTCGTCCGCCATGACCAGGCTGTAGGGCGAAGGATGACCTCGCTCTAAAACCTCGGCAGCCATGTTGATCATGTCCTCAAAGTCGATTCCTTTCTCCAACGACAGAGCCATGTTCCAGCCATCAAGTGCCGTAGTTGCCAACTTTAGAAACGCCTCGAATCTGTACCTGAAGACACCGGTCGGCAGCTTTTCGAGCCGCTCATGAAGCGAATCGGCGGTAAGGCTATTGCTCTTGAAATGAGTGATGAACATGCGGATCAGTTTGACAAGGTCAGCATGCTCCATCGGCACCATCCCCTTAGCAGGGATAGGGCGGTCTGGATTGGGATCAAGTACCAGCCCTCGAGCCGTCAGCTCATTGGACAGGTGCCTGAATATCTCACCGCTGTGCAACTGATGTGAGGTCGTCTCGATGAGCGCCGTAGCCATTCTTTGATGGGTCTCACGCTTCCATTTGACCCCTTCAACGTAGCCCTTGAAATGCTCAGGTGCCTGACCCGATGCATCTAGAGCGAAGTGCTCGTGGTAGAGATTGATTTCAGGGTAGAAGAAGTCTGGAAAATATTGACGGTGCGTGACGGTGGCAGTGTCATGCTCGTAAGCACGTTCATATTGATACTCGACACCGTTGTAGAAAAGCCAGTTAGCGATGACTCGCTCCTCCTGACTCGCCACATGGTCACCGTTGAGCGAGACAAGGCGACCTTGTCCTTCCTTATCCCACGCCTCGAACAATTGATCATCACCGGCTGCCGGGATATCTCGCCCAAGTACCAGTCGGAACAGATCCCACTCCATTCTGAACGCTTCAGATTGATCCTTGAGGTCATCGACAATGGTCATGAGTTTCTGGAAACCTAAGGCATTATCCACCGCCCAGTCAGGAACATGCGGCTTGCGCCCGGTTGCCTCGGCAATAATCGATAGGCCAAGGGAGTGAAAAGTTTTGGCCTCAATCTGTATGTCTTCGATACCAACACGCTTTAGAGACAGCGCGACTCGCGCCTGAAGCTCTTCAGCGGCCGATTTGTTGAATGCCAGCATCACGATAGAGCTAGGAACCACCAATTTGCGGTGCAGGGCATAAACAGCCTTGGCCACCATAGTTGATGTTTTTCCTGAACCTGCAGAAGCAATGACTTGCACTCGGTTATCGAAACAGATCACCGCACGTGATTGTTCATCAGTGAGCGGCTGGCTTTCCACTGCTGCCAATAGCGCCTTGCACGCTTCAAGCTCGCGCTGCATGTGATCGTCATTTCGCTGGGCCCACGCCTTAGGCCAGTCGCACATCCAGCGCTGTAGATTCCGCTCAACGGTCGTGTCTGCCTCTGGCAAGGAAGACTGGATTTCTGGGGTCTGGAACAGCGTGTTTAACGCGTGGTTGTCAAGGTTCAGAATCGGTTTGGCGGCTAGCAGCGCTTGCTGCATCTCATGGGTCAGCCACACGCATTTCGAATCGGCCGTTTGCACAGACTCTGCGACAGTGTTTAGCCAGGTTCGAATAGCTGAGTAGCACGCTTGAAAGCGCTGCCGGCGAGTCAATGTGAGGAGCCGGCCTATTTGCTCACGGAGTTGAGGCTCCTTCGCGTTAGGCAATCCATCCACGCGGAATGTGCGGCCTTCATGGAGCGTGATGTCCGTCCACAGCACCCCACGGTTGATATCTACAGTAGGAAGATTCTCGGGGTGAACCTCGACGGCCTGATCGCCAACCCTCAAAAAAAGCCGCTCGTCCTCGACGTGCAGACGCCATGGCTCAGTTTTTGTCAGCAACCGCCCCCAAGCAGATGCTCGCCATTCCGTTGTCATGCTGATTCCACAAGCGCATAAAAATCGCAGTCTACCTTAAGGCTTCCTACATTCCTGCGCGAATCTGCCTACAGCTTTATTGACTCAAATAAATTTTACTCCTTCAGCCCGCGGCGGTATCGATGACCCACGCCGCCCATTCTTTTAATCACCTGAAACGCCCTGTAACCGAGCCAATTTGACCAAGGCCGAAATAGGACTGCACCCTCAACGGATCCGGGCCCTAAAAAAAAACCGCCATTCAGGCGGGTCCATTTCTTCTCAGGTATCCATTCAAACCCCGGCACAGGATGCACGAAAACAGGTAACTCCCTGTCAGCCTAAGCTCCCTGCAAGACCTTCAAAGCTGCTGATGCCAGAAACCCAGAACGGCTTTTTTCTTCCGGGTGATGCTTTACGTACTCGTCAATACGGTTCAGCAAGTAGCCAGGCAGGGTTATGTTCAGTTTCTCTGCCTTTCCCAGATACTTGGTGATATCGATTTCGACGACTGCCCAGATGCACCCTTGGTACTCAGGATTTGCTACGTGTGCATTCACTTTGGAGGCAACAGGGATTTTGACGTTGTCTTCGGCCAAAATCTCCAGATGCCCCTCGATGGCTTCTCGGACCATGGCCATTGCATCATCGAGGTCATCCCCCGCAGAGAAGCAGCCCGGTATATCAGGCACTTCTACCCCCCAAGCATGCTGCTCATCACCAGGGCTAATTGCGATTGGATATAACATTCTTTCAGCACTCCGAAGGATGTAGGGTTGCGCCCACCGAGCCAAACTAATCAACACTATAACCACCGACCCGACGAACCGTGCTTTAGTTTTTACTTCTCCGAAAACACCTTAAACGCCACCGCCTTGTCCCTGAAACAAACATCGTGTTAACTGTGCCATCATCCGCGCCTACAGGCGCAAACACCCTATTCCTGCTGCTCCCTGCCGACTTTTTGCCTTTTGATCAGGTATGAACGCGATGACGAATGCTGCGCCCTCGATAAAGCTCAGTACGCTTCGGCAAATTGCTCCTTATCTGGGGATGCGCGGGGTGTCGCCGCTGGAGTTTTTTCGGCGTTATGGGATTTCTCCGCAGGTGTTTCAGAACCCTGAGGCGTGGATTCCACGGGCGGCGTGTTTTCATATTGCCAATGAGATGGCGGCAGTTGCTCAGGACCCGTTTGCCGGGGCGTCGGTGGGGCATTTGATTGAGGTGCGTTCGCTCGGCGTGTGGGGCGAATGGGTGTTGGGCTCGACCAATCTGGCTCAGGCGTGTGCACTGGCGGCGGTGCACACGGATTTGCTGCATCAAGGCAGTGACGTGAAGATCATCACCGAAGGCCGGATGACGAAGCTGGTTCATCACTTTAACGGGCACCACGGGGCCGACCCCAAGCAGGTGATTTTGGGCACGTTGGCGCTGCTGAGAAAGATCCCGCTGATGTCCGGCGAGCCCGGCGCCATTCGTGTGCATCTGAAAAACCCGCGAGAGCGCGGCGATGAGGCGCTTGAGGAGTATCTGGGGCCGAATCTGGTGATGAATGCTGAGCACAACATGATCGAGTTTGATCGTGACTTGCTCGAAACACCTTTGCAGCCTGTTCGGGACAGTGCCTGGAAAACCACCCTGGCCTTGAAGTCGACCTCCGACGCCGCGGACGCGCTCGTGCAGCAGATCGCGGATCAGGAGTTGTCCAAACTTGTGACTGTTTCACGAAAGATCGGGCTGTCTGCCCGTACGCTCCAACGGCGCCTGGAACATTGCGGTATCGACTTCGATGCATTGCGTGACGAGACACGTCGCAGTGAAGCCATGCAGTTGATTGCCAGCGCCAGATACAGCGCCACCGAAATTGCCTACATGGTCGGCTACAGCGACCCCGCGCACTTTACTCGCGCCTTCAAACGCTGGACGGGTAGCCCGCCGTCCCACTATCGCAGCCTCTTGAAACAAGACCGTTAATCCCCCCCGCCTAACCCCTCTCCACTGCGCGCGGCCCCTTTACGGGGCGGCCTTCGCGTGCGCGCTCACATTGCTTTTGGCACCAAATGGCAAGTTTGCGCCAAGGCGTTCTTATACAGTCAAAAAACTAACGCCAATCAATAAACCCAGAGGTTTAAATGCCCCCTTTACATGCGATCTGCATCCTTGCCATGGCGCTGGCAGTAGTTGGAAGTGCGAACGCTCAATCCTCCCCAGAGGCGGCGATACCGGTGGGTGTGGATAACTTTGTCCGTGCCGAGTCCGACCTTTACTTGGGCAAGATGGTGGCAACGGGCAGTTTGGGCCGCTTTGTTCATAGCCGCGAAGCCGTGCCCATCGACGCCCAGAATGTGGTGCGAATGAACCGGGACACGCTCTATTCGTCAGCGGTGTTCGATCTCGACGCAGGCCCCGTCACCATTACCTTGCCTGAGGCCGATGGGCGTTTCATGTCGATGGCGGTGATCAATGAAGATCACTACGTGCCCCTCGTCACTTACGGCGCCGGCCGCCAGACATTGACCAAAGAGTCCGTCGGCACCCGCTATGTCTTTGTGGCGGTGCGCACCTTCTTCGATCCCGCAGATCGCAAAGACCTCGAGAAGGTCCATGCACTGCAAGACGCAATGACAGTCAGCCAGGCCAAGGTTGGTGAGTTTGTGGTGCCTAAGTGGGACCCGGCCAGCCAGGCCAAAGTGCGTGCAGCGTTGGAGGTGTTGGGCTCGACGATCCCTGACTACAACCAGTCCTTTGGCCCCAAGGGTGCGGTCAACCCGATCCATCACTTGATCGGCACTGCCACGGGATGGGGCGGCAACCCGGCCAAGGACGCTATCTACCTGGGCGGCGTGATGCCGCAGAACGATGGGCACGCCGTTTACCGCCTGAAAGTAGGCGAAGTCCCGGTCAAAGGTTTTTGGTCGGTCAGTGTTTATAACGCCGACGGTTACTTCCAGAAGAACCCCCAAGACGCCTATTCGTTGAACAACCTCACCGCCAAGAAAAGTGAGGATGGCTCGATTGTCATTCAGTTCGGCGGTTGCAACGCGACGATCGCCAATTGCCTGCCTACCACGCCCGGCTGGAACTACACGGTCAGGCTTTATCAGCCGAGCGAACAACTACTCAATGGCCAATGGAGCTTCCCCAAGCCAGAGCTTGTCGCCCGCTAATCCATACCACCCGACTTCTTTAACCCGGCACACACGCTCACACGTTTGGTTTTACAACCAAGGAAACAAGCAATGACAACCATCGGCGGTTCAAACTTTCTAAAGCATCCCGTGGCCCTCATGACAGGTGCGACGCTCGCATTGGCGTTGGCGCTGCCGGCACACGCAGACAACGCAAATGAGCCATCCGTGACGGTGGGTGGCGGCCTTGGTGTCGGCCCGTTGTACGAAGGTTCTTCGCACTACGCAGCCTTCCCGTCGCTGAAATTGAAGGCCGTGTTGCCGACCCAAGAGTGGGGCACGTTCAGCGCGGCGTTCCCGGAGGGCCTGCGTTGGGACTTGCCGGGCTTGTCGCCTTTCGGCTTTGCGCTGCTGATCGGTTATGACCAGGGCCGCAAAGAACGAATCCACACCCTGGACGGCCGCGATGACTATCTGCGGGGCATGGGCAACCTGGACAGCACCGCGCTGGTGGGGGCTGAGGCGTACTGGACGCTGCCGGCCGGTCGCCTGTTTGTGCGCGGCCTGCGCTCGAGCGACAACCGCAATTACGGCGGCGAACGCCTGGGCAAAACCGCCTACCTTGAAGCCGGTTTTGCCACGGCTTACGCGCTGTCGTCGACATTGACCCTGGACTCGACGCTGTACGGCACCTGGAGCAATGAGAACGACATGATGGCGCGCTTTGGCGTCACGGCTCAGCAAGCGGCCCGCACCCAGTTCGAGGAATACCACCCAGGCGGCGGGATGCGTGACGTGACTTTGAAGCTGGGCCTCACCTGGCAATGGCAGCCACAAATCGCACTGGAAGGCGGGGTCAAAACCTACGCACTGGTCTCCGATGCCCGCAACAGCCCGCTCACGGGTGAAAAGGTCGGCGCCGGGGCCTATCTGAACGCGCTGTACTCGTTTTGATTAACCGCTCACACCGCTGCCATCCGCCACAGAACAAATAAGGGAACACGCGATGAAACAACGACATAAGCAGTTGGGGCTGACCGTGTCCCTGACTGGCCTGCTGTGGTCGGGGCTGGTGCTGGCCGAAGAGGCGGCCACCAAGATCACGGACCCTCATTTCAAGCTGGCTCCGGGCTACCTCAACCCGGCCGACCTGCCGCTGCGCCTGGCATTGCTCGGCGCGCCGCCCAAGCCCGACTCTGCGG
>NZ_WIVR01000094.1:0-13398 GCF_009600525.1 Pseudomonas sp. FSL R10-1350 | reverse complement strand
CCGTGGTGCCCAAACCGGGCCTGTTTAAAGGGTTGCTGGGCAGCGGTCAGGTGTTTCGCGCCGTGTTGCCCGCGACCTTGCAAAGCAAGCTGCCACACAACGTCGAGCCTGCCAAAGCACGCCCGACCCGCCGTCATGCCCGTCAGGTATTGATGCTCGAAGGCTGCGTGCAACCCGGCTTGTCGCCTAACACCAACGCGGCCACCGCCCGCGTGCTGGACCGGCTGGGCATCAGCATCACGCCAGGCCGTGAGGCCGGTTGTTGTGGCGCCGTGGATTACCACCTCGACGCACAAGCCGCGGGCCTGAACCGGGCCCGGCGCAACATCGACGCCTGGTGGCCAAGCATTGAACAAGGCGCCGAAGCCATCGTGCAAACCGCCAGCGGCTGCGGGGCCTTTATCAAAGAATACGGGCACTTGCTGAGCAGCGATCCGGCGTATGCCGACAAGGCCAAAAAGGTCAGTGCCCTGGCCAAGGACCTGGTTGAGGTGTTGCGCAACGAGCCTCTGGAAACCCTTGCCATCAGCAGCAGCCAGCGGGTGGCCTTCCATTGCCCGTGCACCTTGCAGCACGCACAAAAGCTCGGCGGCGCGGTGGAATCCGTCCTCACCCGCTTGGGTTTCAACCTCACTGCGGTGCCAGACAGCCATTTGTGCTGCGGCTCGGCAGGCACTTATTCGCTGACCCAACCCGAATTGTCGCGGCAACTGCGCGATAACAAGTTGAACGCGCTGGAAAGCGGCAAACCCGAGGTCATCATCACCGCCAATATCGGCTGCCAGACCCACCTTAACGGTGCCGGACGCACCCCGGTGCGGCACTGGATCGAGCTGGTCGAAGCGGCATTGCCTTAACCCCCAACTCACTTGAGACCTGTCATGAAAAGCAAAGCCGTATTGAGCCAGACCGAAGTCCAGCAGATTCTCAAGGCTGCCCGCAGCGAGGCGCAGAACAACCAATGGGCCGTGAGCATCGCGATTGTCGATGACGGCGGCCACCCGCTGGCACTGGAGCGGCTCGATGAGTGCGCACCGATCAGCGCCTACATCGCCACCGAAAAAGCCCGCACCTCAGCCCTGGGCCGCCGCGAGTCCAAAGGCTACGAAGACATGGTCAATGGCGGCCGCCATGCGTTTTTGTCCGCGCCGTTGCTGACCTCCCTTGAAGGCGGCGTGCCGATCATCGTCGACGGCCAGGTCATCGGAGCCATTGGCGTGTCCGGGGTCACCTCCGTGCAAGACGCGCAAGTCGCCAAAGCTGGCGCGCACAGCCTCAAATAAACCGAACTGAAGGAGAGATAACAGTGAGCGATTTCATTAACTGCCACGGCCTCAAGGTTGCACCCGTGCTGCACCACTTCATTGAACATGACGTGCTGCCTGGCACCGGGCTGGATACGCAAGCATTCTGGAGCGGTTTCGCCGGGCTGGTGCACGAACTGGCACCGATCAACCGCGCCCTGTTGGCCGAGCGTGATCGCCTGCAAGGCGAGCTGGACACCTGGCACCGCGCGCATCCCGGCCCGATCACCGACATGGCGGCGTACCGCAACTTCCTCAGCGGCATTGGCTACCTGCAGGCGCAACCGGAGCAGGTCAAGGTCAACACGGCCAACGTCGACAGCGAAATCAGCACACAGGCCGGGCCACAGTTGGTGGTGCCTGCCGCCAATGCGCGCTACGCCCTGAATGCGGCCAATGCCCGCTGGGGTTCGCTGTACGACGCGCTCTATGGCACCGATGTGATCGCCAGCGACGGCGGCGCAGAAGCGGGTCGCGCCTACAACCCGCTGCGCGGGGCCAAAGTGATTGCGTTTGCCCGGGCGTTTCTGGATCAGGCGTTCCCGCTGCAAAAGGGCTCGCACGTGGATGCCACGCGCTACCAGATTGAAGGCAAAACCCTGCGGGTCAGCCTCAAAGATGGCAGCCAGAGCGGTTTGGCCAACGCTGCCCAATACCTTTGTTATCAGGGTGCGCCCGCCGAGCCGACGGCCATTGTGCTCAAGCACAATGACCTGCACGTTGAAATCCAGATCGACCGCCACAGCGTCATCGGCCAGTCGGACGCCGCAGGGGTCAAAGACCTGCTGATGGAGGCCGCACTCTCGACCATCATCGACTGTGAAGACTCGGTAGCGGCGGTAGACGCAGACGACAAGGTGCAGGTCTATCGCAACTGGCTGGGCCTGATGAAGGGCGACCTTAAAGAAGACCTGGTCAAAAACGGCAAAACCATCACCCGACGCCTCAACCCCGACCGCGAATACACCGGCACCGACGGCTCGCCGCTGACGCTGCCGGGGCGCTCGTTGCTGTTTATCCGCAACGTCGGGCACCTGATGACCAACCCGGCGATCCTCGACAATCAGGGCCTGGAAATTCCCGAAGGGATTCTCGACGGCGTCATCACCAGCCTGATCGCCGTGCATGACCTGCAACGCCGGGGCAACTCCCGCGCTGGCAGCGTGTACATCGTCAAACCGAAAATGCATGGCCCGGCCGAAGTAGCCTTCGCCGAGCAGTTGTTCAGCCGGATCGAAGACCTTCTGCAGCTCCAACGCCACACCCTGAAAATGGGCATCATGGACGAAGAGCGGCGCACCAGCGTCAACCTCAAGGCCTGCATTGGCGCCGCCGCGTCACGGGTGGCGTTCATCAACACCGGCTTTCTCGACCGCACCGGCGACGAAATCCACAGCGCCATGCAAGCCGGGGCGATGCTGCGCAAGGGCGACATGAAAGGCACGCCGTGGATTGCCGCTTACGAGCGCAACAACGTGCTGGTGGGGCTTGACTGCAACTTGCGCGGCCGCGCACAGATCGGCAAAGGCATGTGGGCCATGCCGGACCGGATGGCCGACATGCTGCAACAGAAAATCGCCCACCCCCAAGCCGGTGCCACCACCGCCTGGGTGCCTTCACCGACGGCGGCGACCCTGCATGCGCTGCATTACCACCAGGTGTCGGTACACGACGTGCAAACCACCCTCGAACAGACCCGCTACGCCGAGGTCAGCGAATCCCTGCTTGAAGGACTGCTCAGCGTGCCGGTGGTGAGCAAGGCCGAATGGTCAGCGGACGCCATCCGTGAAGAAGTCGAAAACAATGCTCAGGGTTTGCTGGGCTACGTGGTGCGCTGGGTTGAACAAGGCATTGGTTGCTCCAAAGTGCCCGACATTCACGACGTGGGCCTGATGGAAGACCGCGCGACGTTGCGTATTTCCAGCCAGCACATCGCCAACTGGCTGCTGCATGGCGTGATAAGCCGTGAGCAAACCCTCGAAATCTTGCAGCGCATGGCCCGAGTGGTTGACCAGCAAAACGCCGACGACCCGCAGTACACACCCATGGCGGCAAATTTTGATCAATCGGTCGCGTTTCAGGCGGCGTGCGCGTTGGTGTTTGAAGGGTGCGCGCAACCCAATGGCTACACCGAGCCGCTGCTGCACACGTTCCGGCTGGCGTATAAACAGTCGCAGGGGTAAACCTTGACGCAGCCTCGCGCTGCTCGGCAGCGACTACGCATCTGTGGCCGCTGCCGAGCAACGCGAGGCTGCGATCTTTAAATCGATCGTTCCATGCCAAAACGTAGTACCCCTCTATTACCTGCCCCGCTGCAATTGGTCTCATGATCCATTGGAATGTGCTTATAACAAGAACCAGAATTCCAAGGCAGGATGAGGCAATGGCAAAGTTTATTCATTCCATGATCCGCGTAGGCGATCTCGAAAAATCCATGCATTTCTATCAGCAGGCGTTTGGGCTTATCGAGTCGCATCGCCTGGAGTTTGACGACTTCTCACTGGTCTATCTGCGCGACATCGAGAGTGGCGCAGAAATAGAACTCACCTGGAACAAGGGCCAGACCGAGTACACCCACGGCACGGGCTACGGGCACGCCGCCTTCGTGGTCGATGATCTCGATCAGCAGTTCAAGCGCCTCAGCGACTTGCAGTGGTCGCCCGCCCCCATCAAAGAATTTAAAAGAGACGGCGAACTGCTCGCGCGGTTCTTTTTTATCCAGGACCCCGATGGCTACAAGATCGAGGTGCTGCAACGTGGAGGTCACTATCAATAGAAACACCTGATTGCTTTAAACCGGCGTCCGGCTGGAGGGGCTTACCGCTGTCACCCGCTCCCGCCAACCCGCGACCTGTGATTTGCCTGTGACACTGTTACTCCTATAAAAATAACAAGGAGACATTTCATGCAAGACCTAAAGGTCAATCGTCGTCGCTTCCTGCAAGGAAGTGGCGGGCTGCTGTTAGGCACCCTCGTGTTCAGTTCCGGCCCCATCGCGCTGCTGGCTCCCAGCCAGACCTGGGCCATGGAAATGAACACACTCCCCAGTGATGCAGCGTCGCAATTGTTGCTCGTGGTGCGGCGCATTTATCCCCATGACCGTATGGAAGACGCTGTCTACGCCTTTGCTGTGAAGGCGCTGGATGAGCGCGCATCGGCCGACCCTTCAATACTGCCGCAGCTGGAAAAAGGCCTCGCCGAGCTGGACACGCTGGCGGGCGGCAAGTGGGCGAGCCTGGATGAACACCAGCAAGTGGCCCTGCTTGAAAAAATCCAGAACAGCGACTTTTTCAAGCTGGTGCGCGGCACGTCGGTCAACTCGCTGTACAGCAATGAACTGGCCTACGAGCACTTCGGCTACGAAGGCGCCTCCTTCCCTAAAGGCGGCTACCTGATGCGCGGCTTCAATGACCTGAAGTGGCTACCCGCCGCGCCAGCCGATGCCAGTCCCAGTGCGTTTTGAGGAGCAGCGAACATGACGACTTACAGTTTTGACGACGATTCGGTAGTGATCATCATCGGCTCCGGCGCAGGCGGCGGCACGCTGGCCAACGAGTTGTGCCAAAAAGGCATCCCGGTGGTGTTGCTGGAGGCCGGTGCACGGCAATCCCCGGCAACCTTTATCAACGATGAATGGCCTTCGTTTGCGCAATTGTCCTGGGGCGACACCCGCACCACGTCGGGCTCCTGGCAGATCGCCAAAGACTTCCCCAACCTGCCCGCCTGGATCTGCAAAACCGTGGGCGGCACCACCACCCACTGGGCCGGTGCCAGTATTCGCCTGCAAGAACACGAATTTCGCGCGCGCCAGATGTACGGCGATGTCAAAGACGCCAACCTGCTGGACTGGCCCTTGACCCTGGCTGAACTGGAGCCCTATTACGAACGCGCCGAAAACAAAATGGGCGTCACCCGCACCCACGATATCCCCGGCTTACCGGGCAACAACAATTTCCAGGTGATGTACAACGGCGCCAAAAAGCTCGGCTACAAGGAGTGCTCAACCGGGCACATGGCAATCAACAGCCGTGGCCGTGACGGGCGAGCACAATGCATGCAGCTCGGATTCTGTTTCCAGGGCTGCAAGATGGGCGCGAAGTGGTCCACGCTGTATACCGAAATCCCCGCCGCCGAAGCCACCGGCAAGCTCGACTTGCGCACCCAGGCCCATGCCGTGCGCATCGAACATGACGCCAAGGGCCGCGCCAATGCCGTGGTCTATGCCGATGCCCAAGGCCAGTTGCACCGGCAAAAAGGCCGTATCGTGGCGATTGCCGGCAATGCGATTGAAACACCGAGACTGTTGCTCAACTCGTCCAGCGCGATGTTTCCCCACGGTCTGGGCAATGGCTCGGGGATGGTCGGCAAACACTACATGCGCCACACCACCGGCTCGGTATTCGCCGAGTTCAACGACCCGGTGCATTTCTATCGGGGCACGATCATGGCGGGGCTGATCAGTGACGAGTCGCGCTTCAACCCGGATCGCGGGTTTGTCGGCGGCTATGAAATGGAGACCATTTCTCTCGGCCCATCGTTTATGGCGGCGTTTTTTAATCCGGGCGCCTGGGGCCGGAATTTCACCCGTGTGATGGACAACTACACGCATCTGGCGGGCATGTGGCTGGTGGGTGAAGACATGCCCCGCGAGACCAACCGCATCACCTTGAGTGACACCAAGGACCACTTGGGCATCCCCGTGGCCAACGTGCACTACGACGATCACCCCAATGACCTGGCCATGCGCGAGCACGCCTTCAAACAAGGCAGCGCGGTGTACGAAGCGGTGGGCGCGCTGAAAACCCACCGCGTGCCGCCCTACCCTTCAACCCACAACTTGGGCACTTGCCGCATGAGCCTGAAAGAGGCCGACGGGGTGTGCAACAAACACGGCCAGAGCCACGAGGTGCCTAACCTGTTTATCTCGGACGGAAGCCAGTTCACCACCAGCGCGGCCGAAAACCCCACACTGACGATTGTCAGCCTGGCCATCCGGCAAGCGGATTACATTGCCGAGGCCCTTAAAACCAAGGCCGCGTAACGTTCACATCAAAAGATCGCGGGCCGCGCGATCTTTTGATCTTGATATCGCCCCGCACTTTCCGTATTGCGGAACAAATTCCGCATCTGTGATACTGGCCGCCCTTCTGACTGGCCAGGAACTCTTCTCCATGACCCATCGCTTGCGTGCCGATGCCGTAACGCTGCGTTACGAGCAACGGACGATTTCGACCGATCTTTCGGTCAGCATTATCGATGGCTCGTTCACCGTGATCGTCGGCCCCAACGCCTGTGGCAAGTCGACCTTGTTACGCGCCTTGTCCCGTTTGCTGACCCCGGCCAGCGGCCAGGTGTTGCTCGATCAGCAGGTCATCACGCAGTTGCCGGCCAAGGAAGTTGCCCGCACCCTCGGTTTGTTGCCGCAAACGGCGGTGGCACCCGATGGCATCACCGTGGCCGATCTGGTCGCCCGTGGGCGTTATCCGCATCAGTCTTTTTTGCGCCAATGGTCGCAGGCTGACGAGCAGGCCGTCAGCGCGGCAATGGCGGCAGCGCAGGTCACGGAACTGGCCGGCCGCTTGCTGGACGAACTGTCCGGCGGCCAGCGCCAGCGTGTGTGGATTGCCATGGTGCTGGCCCAGGAAACACCGATCCTGCTGCTGGATGAACCCACCACGTTTCTCGATATTGCCCACCAGATCGAGCTGCTCGAACTGCTTGCCCGCCTCAACCGCGAAGGCCGCACGATAGTCGCCGTGTTGCACGATCTGAATCAGGCCTGCCGTTACGCTTCACACATCATTGCGATGAAAGACGGTGCGATTGTCGACCAGGGCGCTCCCAGTGAAATATTCACCGAAGCGCTGGTCGAGCAGGTGTTCGGCCTGGCGTCGGTGATCATTCCTGACCCGGTCACCGGCACCCCGCTGGTGGTGCCCAAGGCCCGGGCCATCGACTAAGGTTTACTCGCCACCCTGCCAGGGCAAACCGCCGGTGGACTGATTGACCCGGTTGGCCGCATGGAACAGCGCACGGCGATCTTTGGGCGATTTCAACTGGCCCAGATCGGCCACGGTGGTCATCACGCAGACCAGCTCGCCCTGGGCGTCAAACACTGGAGCGGCCTGCCCGGTCACGTTCGACAGCAGGTGGCTGGTGAGCTCGGACCAGCAAGCACTGCGCACGTCTTCAAGCACCGCCTTGGTTGGCGGCGTGCCGCGAAAATGCGCGGGCTGTTGCTTGCGCGCTGCATCAATCGTGGTCTTCGGCAAAAAGGCTTGAAACACCAGCCCGCAGGCGGTGTTGTCCAGCGGCAAGATATCGCCCAGGGCCAAAGGGCTGATGGAGAAGTAGGCGCTGCGATACCAGCGCACCAGCGTCGGCCCGCGGTCGGTCCAGATCGCCACCCCGCCACTGGCGGCATGCTGGTAGGCCAGGGCTTTCATTTGCGCGGCGGCGATTTCTACCGCGTCCACACGTTTGAGGGCGCCAATGCCAATGCTCAGCGCCGCCGGGCCGAGGTCATACAGGCCGGTGGCCGGGTCCTGTTTGGCCAGGCCTTCCTTGACCAGGCTTTGCAGGTAGCGATGGGTCGTGGAACCGCCGGTACTGGTGCGCCGGGCGACTTCACCCAAGGCCAGTTCGCGCTCAGCGCTGGCCAGCACATTCAAAAACCGTGCAGCAATGGCCACCGACTGAATCGTGCCCGAACGCTTTTCGTTCGGGGTCTCGGGGGCCTCGTCGTCCACGCTGGCCTTCAACTTCTTCAAATAACCTCTCCTCGCCACTGTCTCGCAGCAGTCTCTCAATAGGCATCCATCGACGACGCGATGACGCAACGGCGATGCGCATGATACCGACTTTAGCGTCCCTTACTGCGGACAAAAAAAGCAGCGTAGTACACACCCACAAATACCGCATAGAGGAATGAATTCTTTATTGAGGAACGTAATGGCTACATGCTAGGATCGCCATTAACGAGGATCATTCTCATTTGGAGCATCTCTTGAAGGCCTATCCATCCCGCAAGCTGAGCCGTGGTTTCAGCGTTTTAACCTTGTCTACCCTGCTCGGCGCGTCCTGTGCGCTGGCAGAAGAGAGCGTGGTCAGCGAGAAGAAAACATCGCTGGTGTTCGAGCCGATTACCGTCACTGGCGAGAAACTTGAGCGTGAGTTAAAGAACACCGCCTCCTCGGTCACGGTCATCAGCGGTCGCGAAATCGACCAGCAAAAAACCGGTGACTCGACGGTTCACGAAGTGCTCCAGGGCGTACCCAACGTGATCTACACCGACACCGTGGGCGCTCCGGTCATTCGCGGGATGGACAGCCAAGGGCCGAACAACGGGCAGAACGTGTTCTGGGGCGGCACCGTACCCCGCGCGACGATCAACCTCGACGGCCATTACCTGAATTACAACGAGATGTTCTTTGGCGCGACGTCGGTCTGGGATCTGGACAGCATCGAAGTGTTCCGCGGGCCGCAAACCACCTCGCAAGGGGCCAACGCGATTGCCGGGGCGATCATCGTCAACACCAAAAACCCGACCTTCACCCCCGAGGCGCTGTACCAGGCCGAAATCGGCAACTACAACCACAAACGCACCTCGATTGCCCTCTCCGGCCCGCTGATGGGCGAAGACCTGGCGGGCCGTCTGGCGGTGGATTACTCGGCCCGCGACACGTTTATTGACTACACCAGCCCCAACTTCCAGAAGGGCAAGACCGATCAGGACTTCAGCGCGCTGAACGCCCGCGCCAAATTGCTCTGGCTGCCCAGTTCGATCACCGGGCTGGAAGCCAAGCTGACACTGGTCCATAACGACAGCAACCGCCCCAGCCAGGAAGCGGCCTCCGAGCCTTTCCACAAGCTCGACCACACCACCACGACCATGCCGTCGTGGGAGCAGACCACCAACACCGGGATCCTCGATGTCAGCTATGACTTCGACAACGGCCTCAAACTGTTCAACCAGGCGCAGTACTCGCACTCCAGCGTCAAACGCTACACCGGCATTCGCGGCCAGGGCGACGCCGACGTCAAGCAGAACAACCTGTCCAACGAAACGCGCCTGACCTTTGGTGACCAGCACAGCGAATTCAGCGGCGTCGGCGGCGTGTATGTGGCCCGCACCAAATCCGATGAATCCCTGCTGCTGTCGGGGCTGTCGAGCTTTGATGACACCAAGGAAAACTACGGCGTTTTCGGTGAGTTGAATTACCGCCTGAACGACCGCTGGACCCTCAGCAGCGGCCTGCGTTATCAGGAAGACCGCATTGACCGCCAGGGCACCTCGGTGCTCGCTCCCGGCCCGCTGGACTACCAGAAAACCTTCTCGGCGTTTCTGCCCAAAGTGTCGCTGGCCTTTGCCGCCACCCCGGACTGGACCGTCGGCGCGATGGTCAGCCGTGGCTACAACCCGGGCGGCATGTCGCTTAACCTGAGCACCCGCCAGTGGCAGGACTTCAAGGAAGAATCGGTGTGGAACTATGAACTGTTCACCCGCGCCAACCTGCTCGATGACCGGCTGATCCTCAGCGCCAACCTGTTCTATATGGACTTCAAGGACGCGCAGTACAACATCCCGGTGGTGATCTCGCCCGGCGTCGCCCAGTCGTACACCATCAATGCCGAAAAAGCCCATGGCTACGGGCTTGAGCTGGGTGCTGACTACCAAGTGCTGGACACCCTCAAACTGCGCGGCAGCGTCGGCACCTTGCGCACCCGCATCGACAAGATCTCCAGCAACGAGGCCTATCAGGCCAATGAATTTGCCCGCTCACCCGGTTACAGCCTGAGCTTTGGCCCGAGCTGGGACATCACCGATAAAGCCAACCTGTCGGTGCAAGTGCGGCATTTCGACGGCTACTACTCCGACACCGCCAACACCAAGAGCCTGAGCATCGACTCGTACACCCTGACCGATGCGCGCATGAGTTATCGCTTCAGTGAAGCGGTCGAGCTGTATGGCTACGTGAAGAACGTCTTCGACGACCGCTCCGCCATTTACATGCAGCAAAACCGTGGCATCGGCGGCCTTGAAGCGAGCATGACCACACCCCGGATGTTCGGCATCGGGGTCAAGGGCGCGTTCTGATCCCCCGCCTCCTGTAGGAGCGAGCTTGTCTCGCGATCTTTTTATTCAGGTCACAAAGGTTTGATCATGAGTCGCAAAAAACACCTGCACATCGGTCTGTCCCTGGCGCCCACCTGGTTGAGCGGCGACGGCTGGAGACGCGAAAACAGCAACATCGAAGGGATTTTCACCGCTGATTACGCCATTGACCTGGCCCGGCGCGCCGAAGCTGCACACCTGGACTTTGTGTTCCGCCCGGACGTCAGCAGCATGCCCACCGAAATGCTTGCCAGCGGCTCGGGCTTTGCCAGCCTCGATCCCACCGTGCTGCTGGCGGCCGTCGCCCGGGAAACCACGCATATCGGCCTGGTCTCCACCGTCTCGACCACCTTTTTTCCGCCGTACGTGGTTGCCCGCCAATTGCAATCGCTGAACTGGGTGAGCCGTGGCCGCGCGGGCTGGAACATCGTCACCGCCCTGCAAGGTCACGAAAATTTTGGCCTGGAACACATGCCCAGCGCCGAAGAGCGCTATGAGCGCGCCGCCGAATTCACCCAGGTAGTGCAGGCGCTGTGGGCCAGCTTCCCCAGTGAAGCCTTGCAGATAGACCGCGCCAGCGGCCGTTATGCGGACGTGGCCCAAGTCAATCCGATCAACCATGACGGCAAGCACCTCAAGGTCAAAGGCCCGCTCAATTTGCCCGCCTTCCCCGACACCCGCATCCCGCTGATTCAAGCCGGCGCGTCAGACTCCGGTCGCGATTTTGCGGCCTCGGTGGCCGACCTGGTGTTCGCCCCGACGCCCGACATAGAGGCCGCCCAAGACCTGCGCCGCGACCTGTCTGAACGCGCCCTGCGCCACGGTCGCAACCCGGCGGATATTCGTTTGTTGCCCGGCCTCAGCCTGTATCTGGCCGCCACCCGCGAAGAAGCCCGAGCCCTGTTTATGCAAACCCATGCCCGCCTAGACCGCACGCGCAAACTGGCCTCAATCAAAGACATGATCGGCCTCGACCTGAGCAACTGGGCAGCCGATCGCCTGGTGACCAGGGCAGACCTGCCTGAAGTACCGCCCAGTGCCGGGAGCCGTACCCACAACAGCCTGCTGCGACGCCTGATCGAACGCGAATCACTGACCATTGACCAACTGCTGCTACGCCCGGAAGTGATCTCGGCGGCGCACTGGCAAGTGGTGGGCACCGTCGATGATGCCGTGGAGCAGATCCTTGAATGGGCCGACTCGGGTGCCATCGACGGCTTTATCGCGGCGCCGGGAGGGGCTGTCGAGTCCGTACATTTATTTCTGCAACAGGTGATGCCGCGTCTGGTACAAGCCGGGCGTTTCCGCGAGCAATACAGCGGCTCGACCTTTGCCCATCACCTCAACGAGCCATGCACCGATGATTAAACTGCGCGCCCTGCCCTTGTTGTCGCTGGCGGCCTTGCTGCTGGCCAGTGTCGTCCACGCCGCCGACACACCCCGGCGCATCGTTTCGACCACTCCCAGCGTGACCGGCATCTTGCTGGCCATGAACGCGCACTTGATCGCCACTGCCGCGACCACCCCCAGCAGACTGTCTGACGCCAAGGGCTTTTTCACGCAATGGGCTGACGTGGCCGACCAGCGCGGGGTGCAGGTGCTGTACAGCAATTTGCTGTTCGACATCGAAGCGGTGATCGGCCAAGACCCGGACCTGCTGGTGCTGTCTGCCACCGGGGCCGACAGCGTGATTCAGCATCAGGGTGAGCTGCAAGCCCAGGGCATCAACACCACCGTGGTCAACTACTCGAACCAGAGCTGGCAGCAAATGGCGGTTGAGTTGGGCAAGGTGACGGGCCTGGAACAGCAGGCACAGGACGCGATCAAGCGCTTCGACGACTACACCGCGCAAGTTGCCGCGACCCTGACACCGCCAGCCGAACCGGTGAGCGTGGTCGGCTACAACATTGCCGGGAGTTACTCGGTCGGCCTGCCAAGCAGCCCGCAGGCGCGCCTGTTGTCGGCGCTGGGTTTCAAGGTCGCGAGTTTGCCCGAGGCGCTGGACGCGCAAGTGCGACGCAGCTCGGACGTGGGCTTTATTTCCCGTGAAAACCTGTCCAGGGCGATTGTCGGTGACAGCGTGTTTTTACTCGGCGGTAATGACGCCGACGTGCAAGCGTTTCTCGCGGATCCAGTGCTGGCCAACCTGCCTGCGGTGATCCATAAACGGGTCTACCCGCTGGGAGTCAGTTCGTTTCGCATCGACTATTACTCGGGGCGGCAAATGATCGACACCGTGGCACGGAGTTTTCACTGAGTGAGGCCATTGTCTTTGCAATACACCGCACGCGGTGATGCCCGCCAACGCAAGCGTTACCGGGGGCTGATCGGCGGCGTTGCGTTGCTGTTGTTGATGAGTGTGCTGAGCCTGACGCTGGGCTCACGCTCGATTGATCTGGCGCAGGTGCTGGACGCGCTCAGGCATTACGACCGGCATAACGACTTGCACCTGATCGTGCGCGAAATGCGCGTGCCGCGCACGTTGGTAGCAATCCTCGCGGGGCTGGCCCTGGGCGTGGCCGGGGCGATCATGCAAGCCGTGACGCGCAACCCGCTGGCTGAACCGGGCCTGCTGGGGATCAACGCCGGTGCCGCGCTGGCGGTGATCATCGGCGCGGTGGCGTTCCAGGTGGTCACGCCACTGGCCTATGTCTGGTTTGCCTTTATCGGCGCCGGGCTGGCCGGGATAGCGGTGTTCATCATCGGCCAGGCCCACTCCAGCGGGAACAACCCGGTACGGCTGGTACTGGCCGGGGCCGGGTTGTCGATCATGCTGACCTCGATCACCGGGATCTTCATCCTCAATGCCCCTACCGAGGTGTTCGATCAGTTCCGCCATTGGGCTTCCGGTTCACTTGAGCGCAGCGGGCTGGAGGCAGCCGCCGTCTTGGCCGTGGCGGTCAGCCTCGGCTGCGCGGTGGCCCTGCTGATTGTCAGCAACCTGAATATTTTGGCGTTGGGCAGGGACCTGGGCCTGGC
>NZ_WIVR01000093.1:0-13512 GCF_009600525.1 Pseudomonas sp. FSL R10-1350 | reverse complement strand
GGGTGAGCAAAGCTACTTGGCGACCTGGACCGAGGCCGGTTTCGGACGCTTGGGCATTCACGCGGCTGACGGCAGCGTCGAAGACTTCACTGGCGACTACAGCCGGTTTCGCTGCCTGGCGCTGGATGATGCCTACCTCTATTGCATCGCCGCCTCCCCCGTCAGCCCGTCGGCGATCCTGCGCATTGGCCGCAGCGACCAACAGGTCCGCGTGCTGGCCGGTGGCATAGCGCCCTTGCCCGCCGAACAAATCAGCCGCCCGCAGACCTTGCGCTACCCGTCCGGCAACGGCGAAGCCCACGGCTTCTTCTACCCGGCGATGCACGGCGAGGTTAAACCGCCCTTGGTGGTTTTCGTGCACGGCGGCCCGACATCCGCCTGCTACCCGATGCTCGACCCGCGCATTCAGTACTGGACCCAGCGCGGCTTTGCCGTGGCCGACCTCAACTACCGGGGCAGCACCGGCTATGGCCGCGACTATCGCCAAGCCTTGCACCTGAAATGGGGCGAAGTGGACGTTGAAGATGCCTGCGCGGTGGTCAGCTACCTGGCCGGGCAAGGGCTGATTGATGGCGAAAAAGCCTTTATTCGCGGCGGCAGCGCGGGCGGCTACACCACCCTGTGTGCGCTGGCGTTCAAAGATGTATTCCGTGGCGGTGCCAGCCTGTATGGCGTCAGCGACCCGATTGCACTGACGCGCAGCACCCACAAGTTTGAAGGCGACTACCTCGACTGGCTGATCGGCGACCCTGTGCGCGATGCCGAGCGTTACGCAGCGCGCACACCGTTGCTGCACGCCGGGCAAATCCGCGTGCCGGTGATCTTCTTTCAAGGTGAACTGGACGCCGTGGTCGTGCCACAGCAAACCCGCGACATGCTCAAGGCCTTGGAAGACAACGGCATCCCGGCCAAAGCGTATTACTACCCACAAGAACGCCACGGCTTTCGCAAAGCCAGCAACCAGGCCCACGCGCTCGAGCACGAATGGCAGTTCTACAGCGAATTGCTAAACCCCTGAACCCCCAAATCGCTGTAGGAGCGAGCTCGCCTCGCGATCTTTTGATCTTTAGAAGATCGCGAGACAAGCTCGCTCCTACAGATGACGGGTCAATTCGAACGCTTGGCGATGATGTACACCGCGTGCACGATCCCCGGGATGTAGCCGCACAGGGTCAGCAAGATGTTCAACCAGAATGCCCCGCCAAACCCCACCTGCATGAACACGCCCAATGGCGGCAGCAAAATGGCAATGATGATCTTCAGAAATTCCATACGCTAGGCTCCCAGTCCTTAACGGGCTCACACGGCCCTTACCCTTAATCGACTCATCGGCCCGACAAAAGGTTCAGCGCAGACTTATCCACAGACAAAAAAACGCCCCGCGCCGAACGAAACAGGCACAGGGCGACGCGTTATACCGCGAGACGGTTCTTTAAAAGGCGTTACGTCGCAACCGCACGACGGCAGTGCAACTGAGCCGTACGCACGCGGGCAAAGGCCCGGGCCAGACGCAGCAACATCTCGTCTATGTTGCCTTTGCTGACGCACAACGCCGGGGTAAAGCGCAGGCAGTTGGGCTGCGGAGCGGTGATCAACAGCCCTTCATACAGCGCGGCTTTAACCACGTCCTCGGCCGAGTCATCCGACAAGGTCAGGCCCCAAAACAAACCCTGACCGCGCAATTCACCCTGTGCATAACTATTGGCCAGTCGCCCCAGCCCTTCGCGCAGGTACTGACCCGCGTCGCGCACTTGCGCCAGAAAATCTTTTTCCAGAATCGTGTCGAGTACCGCCACACCGGCTGCGGTCATCAACGCGTTGCCGTGGTGGGTGCCGCCCAGCTCGCCGGGCTCCAGGCAACATGCTTTGCCACGGGCCAACAATGCGGCCAACGGCACGCCGCCACCCAGGCCTTTGCCCAGGGTGACGATGTCGGCGCGCACGCCGTAGTTCTGCTCTGCCAGCAACGACCCGCAGCGGCCCATGCCGGTCTGGACTTCATCCAGAATCAGCAAAATACCCAGCTCGCGGCACAGGCGCTCGACGCCCTTGAGGTAATGCTCGGTCGCCGGAATCACCCCCGCATCGCTCTGCACCGGCTCCAGCATGATGGCCACGGTCTGTGCATCCACCGCCGCGTGCAGCGCAGGCAAGTCGTTAAACGGTACGTTGATAAAGCCCGGCAGTTGCGGCTCAAAGCGGTTGTCGAAAGTGCCGCTGCCCGAGGCCGACATCGCGCCGAAGCTGCGACCGTGGCAGCTGCGCGTTGCAGTGATGATCCGGTGGGCGCCGTTGCGGTGCAGTTGGCCCCACTTGCGCGCCAGCTTGATCGCGCCTTCGTTGGCCTCGGCCCCGGTGTTTAAAAAGTGCACCTGATCGCTGCCCGTGCTCTGGCACAAGCGCTCGGCCAGGGTCAGCATGGCGCGGTTATAAAAGCCTGCGCCGGGGTTCATCAATGACTGGGCTTGTTCCGTCATGGCCTTGACCAGCACCGCCGGGCTGTGGCCCAGGCTGTTCACGGCCCCCCCCTGGGTGAAATCGAGGTACGCACGGCTGTCGCTGTCCCACATCCAGGAACCCTGGCCACGCACAAACACCTGCGCCGGGCGTTCTACGCTGGGCATCAGGCAAAAGCGGGCTTCGGGGGTGCTCTCATGCGCGGGGGCAGGCTCCGCCACGGGTTGAGCAAGATGGGCTTGGGGGCGACGCAAGTTAAACAGGTTCATGCACGCAGGCCTTGTGTTCATAAGCAGATTCGATTTGCAACCGCCCCGGCACGGCCCGGGCGCTAAAACCTCTGACGGGTTTTTAGCCTTGCCTATGTAAATAAGCGCGCCACCGGTACGGTTTATCGCGCGTTTTTGCTCGATAGCCCCAGTGGAACGGGCGTAGACTAGGCGCCCACAAGCCTTTGAGCTATTTCGTTTTTTAAGCATTTTCGATAAGTATTACTTATGGATTTCAAGCAACTGCGTTATTTCGTCGCGGTGTACGAAGAAGGCCATGTGGGCCGCGCTGCCGAGCGTCTGTCGATCTCGCAACCGGCGCTGTCACAGCAGATCCGCCAGCTCGAACACAACCTCGACGTGACCCTCTTCGAGCGCAGCAGCAAACGCCTGCTGCCCACCCTGGCCGCCCACACGCTGTACAACCACGCGTTGCCGCTGCTCGACGGTTTGCAGCGTGCGCGTGAAGCGTTGAGCAACTTTCAGGGCCATGCGCTGCGCACCATTGCCATTGGCGTGCTGCAAACCGTGCACACCAGCTTGGTGCCGCAAATGCTTGAGCGCGTGCGCCAGGCACAGCCGCATCTGGTGGTACAGATTTACGAATTGACCGGCATGGAGATCGAACGCCGCCTGCTCAATGGCTCACTCGACATCGGCATCAGCTACCTGCCGCCGCGCCAGCCGGGGTTGCATGGCACGCCACTGTACGAAGATGAACTGCAACTGGTCATCCCGGCGGATCATCCGTTGCGTGAATTCAAGAAGGTGTCACTGACACAAGCCGCCGAGTTGCCGATGTTGTTGCTCGGGGAAGAATTTCAGGTGCGCCAGATCTGGCAAAACCAGTTGGCCAGCCTGGGCCGTCGCCCGCAGGTGCAGGCCGAGTTGAACACCATGGCCGGGATACTCGACAGCTTGCTGCACACCAAGTTGGCGACCGTGCTGCCGGGGCGCTCGCGCCATGAGAACGACCATCAGGCGCTGCTCTGGAAACCCCTGAGCGAGCCTCGCGTGCCGCTGAAGGTCGGCCTGGTGTGCCGCGACGTCCAGCGCCAGCAAGCCACCCTGGGGCTATTGCGCAGCCTGCTTGAAGACGTGATTCATTCGTAGTCGCTGCCGAAGGCTGCGAAGGGTTGCGCAGCAACCCGTTTTCTTGAGAGCGGCGCAACGCCCATCGCAGCCTCGTGCCTCGACAGCGACTACAAGAGATAGGAATTTCAGGCGCACAAAAAAGAAAACCCCGCCTAAGCGGGGTTTTGCAGACTGTTTCCCTGACATCCTTTTCGCTCCACCATCCTGGCGGAATCCTACGTGTCCCTGTTGTTGCTTTGAGCTTCCTGCTCTACGTCCTTGAAACCAAGATTACCCATGGATCCAATTTCGCGATATGGGCGATTGGCAGCACGTAATGTAAGCAAAAGCTTACACAGGACTAAACACCTTAAAACTGGGCCTCATCGAGCAAATACAGCGACTCACTGCCCGCCTTGACCGAAGTACTCAACGAATGGATACGCGGCAATAAACGCGCGAAATAAAAGCGTGCAGTGCCCAGCTTGCTGACGTAGAACGTGTCATCCGCTTCTTTACCCTGCGCCGCACGGGCCATCAACGCCCACATATAGGCATACGCGGTGTAGCCGAACACGTGCAGGTACTCTACCGACGCCGCGCCGATTTCATTCGGGTTGTGTTGCGCACGGTCCAGTACCCAGGCGGTCAACTGGTCAAGGTTGTCCAGTGCAGCGGCCAACGGTTGGGTGAACTCGTTGAGGTCAGCCGGGGCCTGCGCGATGAACTGGCGGATCTCATCAGCAAACACACGGTAGTCAGCCCCGCGATTACCGACGATCTTGCGCCCCATCAGGTCCAGCGCCTGAATGCCGTTGGTGCCTTCGTAGATCTGCGTGATGCGCACATCGCGCACCAGTTGCTCCTGGCCCCACTCGCGAATGTAGCCATGGCCGCCAAACACTTGCTGGCCGTGCACCGTGGTCTCCAGCCCTAGGTCAGTCAGGAAAGCCTTGGCCACCGGCGTCAGCAAGGCCACCAAACCATCAGCGCGAGCGCGGGCGGTCGGGTCTTCGCTGAACTTGGCGATGTCCAACTGATTGGCCACGTAAGTCGAGAACGCACGGCCGCCTTCGTTGGACGCCTTCATGGTCAGCAGCATGCGGCGCACGTCCGCGTGCACGATGATCGGGTCTGCCGCTTTGTCTTTGGCCTGTGCGCCGGTTGCCGCGCGCCCTTGCAGGCGGTCACGGGCATATTCCACGGCGTTCTGGTACGAGCGCTCGCCCGAGGCCAGGCCCTGGATACCCACGCCCAGACGCTCGTAGTTCATCATGGTGAACATCGCGGCCAGGCCACGGTTAGGCTCACCCACCAGATAACCCACAGCCTCATCGAAGTTCATCACGCAGGTCGACGACGCCTTGATGCCCATCTTGTGTTCAATCGAACCGCAGAACACCGGGTTGCGCTCACCCAGGCTGCCATCGGCGTTGACCAGCACCTTGGGCACCAGGAACAGCGAAATGCCTTTAGGCCCCGCCGGGGCGTCCGGCAGCTTGGCCAGTACCAAATGGATGATGTTTTCGGTGAGGTCGTGTTCGCCACCGGTGATAAAAATCTTGGTCCCGCTGACCTTGAACGAACCGTCAGCTTGCGGCTCGGCCTTGGTGCGAATCATCCCCAGGTCGGTCCCGGCGTGCGGCTCGGTCAAGCACATGGAACCGGCCCACTCGCCCGAGTACATATTGGGCAGGTAAGTGGCTTTGAGTTCTTCGCTGGCGTGGGCGTTGATCGACACGCAGGCACCTGAGGTGAGCATCGGGTACAGGCCAAATGCCAGGCTGGAGGAGTTGATCATTTCTTCGACCTGGGCCGACACCGCCTTGGGCATGCCCATGCCGCCGAACTCCGGGTTGCCGCCCACGCCCACCCAACCGCCTTCGGCGTAGGTTTTATAGGCATCGACAAAACCGGCCGGTGTAGTCACCACAGAGTCATTCCAGTGGCAGCCTTCCTCGTCAGCCTCGCGGCTCAACGGGGCGACGCTCTTGGCGGTCACCTTGCCGGCTTCTTCGAGAATGGCTTCGACCGTTTCAGCATCAACGGACTCGGCCAATGCAGGCAGTTGCGCCCAGAGAGCAGCAACTTCGAACACTTCATTGAGGACGAAGCGCATATCACGCAGCGGCGCTTTGTAATCAGCCATGGCAAACCTCGTAATCTGTAAACGACGATTAATGTGGGACGCAGTCTAGCTTAACGACGCTAGCGATACATAGGGTCAAGCAGTGACTAATATTTATAATATGGTCACTATTTTGTAGGAGCGAGCCTCGCGATCTTTTGATCTTTAAAAGATCGCGAGACAAGCTCGCTCCTACAGGGGAAAACCAAAAAAGCCGCTTTCCCGAAGGAGAAGCGGCTTTTAAAGGTGACTCACCGGGGCTTAGTAGCCCAGATCGAAGTCTTCTTCTTTCATGTCCATCAGGTTGGCAGCACCCGACAACATGGCCGCAACGTGTGTGCGGGTACGCGGCAGGATGCGCTGGAAGTAGAAGCGCGCAGTCTGCAGCTTGGCTTTATAGAAGGCTTCTTCAGAAGTGCCCTCGGCCAGTTTTGCAGCCGCCAGACGCGCCATGTCAGCCCAGAAGTACGCCAGGCACGCATAACCGGAATACATCAGGTAGTCGACCGAGGCCGCACCCACTTCTTCACGGTCTTTCATGGCCGCCATACCGACCTTCATGGTCAGCTCGCCCCACTCTTTGTTCAGTGCAGCCAACGGGGCGACGAACTCTTTAACTGCTTCGTTGCCTTCGTTGTTCTGGCAGAACTTGTGGACGATCTTGGTGAAGCCCTTAAGCGCTTCGCCTTGAGTCATCAGCACTTTACGGCCCAGCAGGTCGAGTGCCTGGATACCGGTGGTGCCTTCGTACAGCATCGAAATGCGGCTGTCGCGAACGTTCTGCTCCATGCCCCACTCAGCGATAAAGCCGTGGCCGCCGTAGATTTGCACGCCGTGGTTGGCGGCTTCGAAGCCCACTTCGGTCATGAACGCTTTAGCAATCGGCGTCATGAACGCCAGCAGCGCGTCGGCTTTTTTCTTCTCTTCTTCATCAACGCCGTATTTCACGATGTCGACTTGCTTGGCGGTGAAATACACCATGGCGCGGTTGCCTTCAGCAAACGCTTTGGTGGTCAGCAGCATGCGACGCACGTCCGGGTGAACGATGATAGGGTCAGCCGCTTTTTCAGGGGCTTTAGGGCCGGTCAGCGAACGCATTTGCAGACGGTCACGGGCATATTTCAAGCCGCCCTGGAAGGCGATTTCTGCGTGGGACAGGCCTTGCAGTGCAGTGCCCAGACGTGCGGTGTTCATGAAGGTGAACATGCAGTTCAGGCCTTTGTTCGGCGGGCCGATCAAGAAGCCGGTGGCGCCGTCAAAGTTCATCACGCAGGTGGCGTTACCGTGGATGCCCATTTTGTGCTCAAGCGAGCCACAGGACACGGCGTTGCGCTCACCCAGAGTGCCGTCGGCGTTAGCTTTGAACTTGGGCACGATGAACAGCGAGATACCTTTGGTGCCAGCCGGTGCATCCGGCAGGCGGGCCAGTACGATGTGGACGATGTTGTCGGCCATGTCGTGTTCACCGGCCGAGATGAAGATCTTGGTGCCGGAAATCTTGTACGAACCATCTGCCTGAGGTTCAGCCTTGGTGCGCAGCAGGCCAAGGTCGGTACCGCAGTGCGATTCGGTCAGGCACATGGTGCCGGTCCATTCGCCGGTTACCAGCTTGGTCAGGTAGGTATTTTGCTGCTCCGGAGTGCCGTGCTCGGAGATGGTGTTCATCGCGCCGTGCGACAGGCCCGGGTACATGCCCCACGACCAGTTGGCCGCACCGACCATTTCACTCACCGCCAGGCCCAAGGACTCCGGCAGGCCTTGGCCGCCGTGGTCGACGTCGTGCGCCAGGCTTGGCCAGCCGCCTTCAACGAATTGTTTGTAGGCTTCTTTAAAGCCTGTCGGCGTTTTAACCCCGGATTCACTCCAGGTGCAGCCTTCGATGTCACCCACGCGGTTCAGCGGTGCCAGCACCTGCTCACAAAACTTGGCGCCTTCTTCAAGAATGGCGTCAACCATATCTGGCGTAGCGTCCTGGCAAGCCGGCAGGCTCTGATAGTGCGCTTCGTAACCGAGCAGTTCGTCACGAACGAAGCGAATATCACGCAAGGGGGCCTTGTAATCAGGCATAGCGATAAACCTCTGCTGATGAATCCGGGGATGAACAACCGCGTAGATTTGTTATTGCGGTCAAACAGGTGTTTGAAACATACGTTTACGCCCATTTGTTGTCAAGCAGCGCGAAGCCTCCGTTCGTCTTGGTACGAACAGATCACAGAGAAGGGAAGTGCATGGAATCCTGTAGGAGCTCGCCTCGCGATCTTTTGATCTTTAAAAAATCGCAAGACAAGCCCGCAGTTTAGGGCTCAGTCCAGCAGGTCCAACTGCAAGTGCTCAGCCACCGCTTGCGCCGAGGCCGTTTTAAGTTTGGGCACACGGCCCAGGCAAGGGGCCGGCAGGCGCTCGGCCAGGGTGGCGAGATTTTCTTCAAGGCGCGCCGTTTTCGGGCCAATGATATTAGCCACCCAACCGGCCAGTTGCAGGCCGTCGCGGGCGATGGCTTCGGCGGTCAACAAGGCATGGCTGATGCACCCCAGGCGCACGCCGACCACCAGAATCACCGGTAGGTCGAGGGCCTGCGCCAGGTCCGACAAACTGTCTTGCCCCGACAGCGGGACTCGCCAGCCTCCCGCCCCTTCAATCAAGGTGAAGTCGGCCTGCTGGGCCAGCACATGGCGCATGGGCGCCAGCAAGGTCTGCACACTGACCACTTGGCCAGCTTCACGCGCCGCAATGTGCGGGGCGATGGGCGGCTCAAAGGCCACCGGGTTGACCTCGTCATAGGTCAATTTCACAGAACTCTCGGCCATCAATGCCAGCGCATCGGCATTGCGCAGCCCTTGCGGGGTGATCTCACAGCCCGAGGCCACCGGCTTGCCAGCCACGGTGCTCAATCCGTTTTCGCGCGCGGCATACAACAAACCGGCGGCAATCGTGGTTTTGCCGACATCAGTGTCGGTTCCCGTAATGAAGTACGCTGGGCTCATCGCGTTTTCTCCAGGATGCCGTAGACCACCTGATAAGTTGCCGGTAGCCCTTGCGGCTGACGAAATTGCTCATAAGCGCTAACCAAAGCCTGCAGCCGCGCTCTGCCGGTCAACCCTTCAGGGCGACCCGGGTTCAGATTATGCGCACCCAATGCTTTCAATTCATGGGTCAGTTGACGCACCTGCGCGTAGTGCAGCACATGGGGCTGACTCTGCAAGTTGAGCACGCGCATCGAGCTGTCAGCGCACAACTGCTGATAGGCGGCAAACTCACGAAAACGGTTCACATGGACTTGCCCGTCCACGGCCCGCCAACTGTCACGCAGCTCACTTAACGTGCCCACGCACAAGCTGGCAAAGGCCATGACGCCACCGGGTTTGAGCACTCGATGGGCTTCGCTGAGCACCCGCGCAAAATCACCGCACCACTGCAACGCCAGGCTGGAAAAAATCAGGTCGCAACTTTTGGCTTGCAGCGGCAAGCTTTCAGCATCCCCGGCGATAAAATGCGCGGCGCCGCCCAAGGGCCGGGCGAACGCCAGCATGCCTTGGGCGATGTCCAGCGCCAGCCCTTCACTGTGGGGAAATTGCTGCGCCAGGGCCCGGCTGAAATAGCCCGTGCCGCTGCCCAGATCCAGCCAGCGCTGCGGCGCCAGACCAGCCGGCAAACGCGCCAGCAACGCATGCCCAACGTCACGTTGCAGCTCGGCCACGCTGTCGTAACTGGCCGCCGCACGCGAAAACGACACCGCCACCTGGCGCTTGTCCGGCAGGCGGCCTGCACACGTTGCAACACTGAGATCAGTCATCGTCCAGCTCATGTAAAAAAGCCTGAATCGCGGCCGCCAGCTCGTGGGGCGCTTCCAGTAAAAAGGCATGACAGGCCTGTTCAATCAGACCCACTTCGACATCGGGCAACAGCGCCAGCAACGCCTCGGCAGCCGCCACCGGCACCAGCCCGTCGGTCCCGGCAAACAGGTGCAGTTGCGGCCCGTTGAAGGCTTGCAGTGCCGGGCGCACATCCAGTTGGCCCAGCAGTTCCAGCCCGGCCAACAAGGGTTCCGGCTGCACTTTGGGGGCTGCGCCCAAGAGCAATTGCGTCATGGCGCGCGGGTCTGCCGCGCCTTGGCTACACAGCAGAGCAAAGCGCTTGAAGGTGCTGTGCGGCGCTTCAGCGAAGCCTGATAAAAACGCCTCGAAGGTGGCGTTGGGCATTGCCGTTGGCCAGTCCTCACGGCTCACAAAACTCGGGTTGCTGGCCAGAGTGACCAACCCGCAGCAGCGATCACCACGGCGGGCTGCCAACTCACTGGCGAGCATCCCGCCCAGAGACCAGCCGCCCAGCCAGGCGTTGTCGGGCAGGTTGGCGTCCAGCTCGTCGAGCCAGTCGTCCAGTTGCGCAGACTCCAGCACCGGCAGCGGTTCGACCTCAACCCGCAAATGCTCATCCAGACCGCGCAAGGCTGCGGCCAAAGGTTCCAGCGGGGAAATCCCCAAGCCCCAGCCGGGCAGCAAAATCAGACGATCACGCATGGTCGGGCTCCAGCTTTCGCCAACAGTCATCCAGTGCGCTTAACAATAGCTGCACCTGAGCCTCTGTGTGGGCCGCCGACAAGGTCACACGCAACCGCGCACTGCCCGCCGGTACCGTCGGCGGGCGGATCGCGGTCACCAGCAAACCGCGCTCACGCAACATCGCTGACAAACGCAACGCCCGGCCACTGTCGCCAATCACGATCGGCTGGATCGGCGTAAAGCTGTCCATCAACTGCAAACCGATCTGCTCGGCGCCCCTGCGGAACTGGCTAATCAGGGTGTTCAGGTGCTCACGACGCCAGTGCTCGCTGCGCAACAGCTCAAGGCTTTTGAGGGTGGCGCAGGCCAGCGCGGGCGGCTGGCTGGTGGTGTAGATATAAGGCCGGGCGAACTGGATCAAGCTCTCGATCAGCTCTTCGCTGCCCGCCACAAACGCACCGCTGGTGCCGAAGGCTTTGCCCAGCGTGCCCACCAGCACCGACACGTCGTCCACGCCCAAGCCAAAATGCTCGGCAATCCCGCCGCCCTGCGCACCCAGCGGGCCAAAGCCGTGGGCATCGTCGACCATCAGCCAGGCGCCTTTGGCCTTGGCCTCACGGGCCAGGCTCGGCAAGTCGGCCACATCGCCGTCCATGCTGAACACGCCGTCGGTGACCACCAAAGTGTTGCCGCAGGCTTTCTCCAGACGCTTGGCCAGGCTGGCCGCGTCGTTGTGCAAATAGCGGTTGAAGCGCGCGCCGCTGAGCAAACCGGCATCCAGCAACGAGGCGTGATTGAGACGGTCTTCGAGCACCGTATCGCCCTGCCCGACCAAGGCGGTGACCGCCCCCAGATTGGCCATGTAGCCATTGCTGAACAGCAGCGCACGCGGGCGCCCGGTGAACTCGGCCAGGGCTTCTTCCAGCGCGTGATGCGGGCCGCTGTGGCCGATGACCAAATGCGACGCCCCGCCGCCCACGCCCCAACGCGACGCACCGGCCTGCCAGGCTTCGATCACCTGCGGGTGATTGGCCAAGCCCAAGTAGTCGTTATTACAGAAGGCCAACAGCGGCTGGCCATCGACCACCACCTGCGGCCCTTGCGGACTCTCAAGCAATGGCCGTTGACGGTAAAGATTGTCGGCACGACGCGCAGCCAGACGGGCGCTTAAATCAAAAGACATGCTGGCCTCGGAAATAGATTGCACAAGACCTGTAGGAGCGAGCTCGCCTCGCGATCTTTTGATCGTTTAAAAGATCGCGAGGCAAGCTCGCTCCTACAGTTAAGAGGCTTACACCGCAGCGTTATAGAACTGCTCGCTGGATTTTTGCTCGATCAGCGCTTGCTCGATCGCCGCCTGATGCACTTCATCGGCGTGTTCCTGGCGGGCTTCGGGCAAGATGCCCAGGCGCGCAAACAGCTGCATGTCTTTGTCCGCCTGCGGGTTGGCGGTGGTCAGCAATTTGTCGCCGTAGAAAATCGAGTTGGCCCCGGCAAAGAACGCCAGCGCCTGCATTTGCTCGTTCATGGCTTCACGCCCGGCCGACAGGCGAACATGGCTTTGTGGCATCAAGATACGCGCCACGGCCAGCATGCGGATGAAGTCGAACGGATCGATGTCCTCGGCATTGGCCAGCGGCGTGCCCGCCACTTTCACCAGCATGTTGATCGGCACCGACTCCGGGTGCTCGGGCAGGTTAGCCAGCTGGATTAGCAGATTGGCGCGGTCGTCCAGCGACTCGCCCATGCCCAGAATGCCCCCGGAACAGATCTTCATCCCCGCATCGCGCACGTAGCTCAAGGTTTGCAGGCGTTCGCTGTAGGTACGGGTGGTGATGATGCTGGTGTAAAAGTCGGGCGAGGTGTCGAGGTTGTGGTTGTAGTAATCCAGCCCCGCGTGCGCCAGCGCCGCCGTTTGCTCCTGATCGAGCTTGCCCAGGGTCATGCAGGTTTCCAGGCCCATGGCCTTCACGCCTTTGACCATTTCCAGCACGTAAGGCATGTCTTTGGCCGACGGGTGCTTCCAGGCTGCGCCCATGCAGAAACGCGTCGAGCCGATGGCTTTGGCCCGCGCCGCCTCTTCAAGCACCGCCTGCACCTGCATCAACTTCTCTTTTTCCAGCCCGGTGTTGTAGTGACCGGACTGCGGACAATATTTGCAATCTTCCGGGCAGGCCCCGGTTTTGATCGAAAGCAGCGTCGAAACTTGCACCCGATTGGCGTCGAAATGCGCGCGGTGCACGGTCTGCGCCTGAAAAAGCAGGTCATTGAACGGCTGGACAAACAACGCTCGAACTTCGGCTAAAGACCAATCATGTCGCAAGTTGGCATGGGTGCTGGCGCTCATCGGCGATTCTCTTGTTTATGCTGGGACTTGAACCTGAAGCAACCGCCTCAGGCACGGCACGGATGCGCGATATGTTTGAGGATGCTACATGACTTGTCAACCACGCTTGTTTAGCGTGGTTGACAAGTGGTTATTAATTAACCAAACGTGTTTAGTGTGCGATGAACGCACCGACACCCCACTGCCACTCTGCGCGGCCTGCGAACTGGAGCTGCCCTGGCTGGGTGACCGTTGCGAGCGGTGCGCATTGCCGCTGCCGATGGCCGGGCTCACCTGCGGCCTGTGCATCAAGCACCCGCCGGCCTACGAATCGGTGTATGCGCCGTGGGTCTACGGCTTTCCCGTCGACAGTTTGATCATCCGCTTCAAGCACAACAGCCGCTGGCCGTATGGCCGCTTGTTGGCCGATATTCTCGGCCAATCGCTACGTGATCGGTTCAATACCGGCGACCCGCAACCCGACTGTTTGCTGCCGGTGCCGCTGTCTACTCAGCGCCTGCGCCAGCGCGGCTACAACCAGGCCGCGATGCTCGCCCAGTGGTTGAGCCGCGATCTGGGTATCCCGTGTCACGACGACTGGCTGCTGCGCCATCAAGACACCGCCGCGCAACAGGCGCTGGACGCCAAGGCCCGCAAGCGCAACTTGCTCCACGCCTTCAGCCTGGCCCCGCAGGTTGAAGTGCGCGGCCTGCACCTGGCGCTGGTGGTTAGCACGTCGTCCACCAGCGCCAGGTGCAG
>NZ_WIVR01000092.1:0-13658 GCF_009600525.1 Pseudomonas sp. FSL R10-1350 | reverse complement strand
GTTAACTGTTCGCTATGTCTCCGAACAAAGTGTTCGCTATGTCCCCGGTCCATACAGGGAGAGGGCTAGGGTGAGGGAGCTCTTGTTCTTATGTACATATCCGTTGCTGCGGCAACGGCCACTTAGGGTTCCGGCCTTACGCCGTGCCACTGCGCAACACCTGCGTTCGGCCAGCGTGGTTTAACGGGGCCTCTTAGATCAAAAGCCAGATCAAGATCAAAAGATCGCGAGACAAGCTCGCTCCTACAGGGTGGGGTTACACCGCTTTGGGCAAGCGCTCATCAATCACGTGATACAACGCGCTGCTCGCCGGCCAGTTGCGCATAAAGCGCGCGCGGTCGCGGGCGTAGGCCGTGGCGAAGCTGCTTTGCGATGAGTGCTGGCACATGGAGTCCAGATCAATCAAGGCCCAGCGCCCGTCTGCCCAGAACACGTTATGGCCTTTAAGGTCGCCGTGGCTGATGCGCTCGCGAATCAGGTCGGCAAACAACTGATCCAGCGCCTGCAACTCGGCTTCCGGGGCGTCGCCGCTGTCTTGATACGGCGCAAAACGCTCGATGATGTCCGGGCCGGGCAGGTACTCGGTGACCAGATACGCTTTGCCACGCAACCACAAAAAGCGGGTTTCCAGCAGCGCCAGCGGCTTGGGCGTGGCGATGCCGAGAAACAGCAGCCGATTGCCTTCCTGCCATGAATGCCATGCCCGGCTCGGGCGCCAGAAGCGCTTAAGCCAATGGGCAAAGCCTTTGATGTTGTAGCGCTTGACCACCAAGGAGCGGCCCGCCACCTCAACCTTGCCCACGCTGGCCGCGCCGCCGGTTTTGTACAGGTGGCCCTGGTCGAGCAGCGCATCGGCCTTGGCCACTACGGGCAACATCGCCGCTTCTTCTTCGCGGGCAAATGCGCGCAAGGCAAACGCCCCGCTCTGCACGCTGAACAAGGTGCAGTCGCGGCCCACTTTGTTCATGAAGTCGTTGAGGCGCCAGGCGCGGACTTTTTCGACCTGCTTGAGCAGCGCCTCCAGTGGCAAGGCGTGTTCGCCGTTGCTCAGCAGGTAATGCACCAGCAGTTCTTCAATAAACGGCTCAAGGCTTTTCGGCAGTTGAGCGAAGAACACCCCAAGGTTTTCCAGCACTTTTTGCCGTGACAGCGGTTTGCCCGCCTCTTCGACGCAAATACCCGCGCCGTCGATCAAATACAGTTTGCCGTTGCAGCGCAGCAGGTTGTCCAGGTGCAGGTCTTCTTGCCACAGGCCCTTGAGGTGCATCTGCCCGATCGCTTCCAGCGCCTCGGCCAGCACCGCCTGTTGCTCGTCAGCCAACACCGGCAACGCCGCAACTGCATTCCAGGCATCGCCCAGGCTTTGCGCACCCTCAAGAAACTCAAACAGCAGCCAGCCGCCCTCGCCTTCTTGCAGACCGTCAGCCAGCAGTTGCGGCGTGGTCAGGCCTTGCTCAGCTAACAGGCGCACGCCGGTCAGCTCACGCTGAAAGTTGCGCGCCGCCTTGCTGCCGACCATTAATTTGGCCAGCACGGTACGCCCGCGCCACACCCCGGCACCCACGTAGCGCTGCCCCGGCAACACCCGCAGCAGGCTCAACAGCTGCAATTGCGCAGGCCCGGCGGCGTCAGCCAGTTCAATGCTCAGCGGCAACGACGGCGTGCGTCCGGCCTTTTGCAATTCGGACAAACGCATCAGCGGCTCTCCTTGTGGCTGCGACGAACATTCAAACGCTCAAACCAGGCATCGACCAAACCGCTCTCGACTGGCTGTTCAAGGTACGCCGCAAGTAGCGTGCGCACGTCATCAGCGTTCCAGACCTGAGCCCGGCGCAACAACGGTTCGATGTCTTTGACCCGGTCACGCTGGCCCAGCAGCAAGGGGCGGGTCTTTTCCAGGTCGATCAACTGGGCGCGATAGCCCTCGCCGTCTGCCTGCAAAAAGATGTGTTTAGGGTAGAAACAGCCATGCACCTGACGCGCAGCGTGCAGTTGACGCGCCAACTGACCGCAGGTGCGCAAGATCGCTTGCTGCTGCCCGTGGGTCAATTGCGGCCAGTGTTCGAGCAAGGAATCGAGGTCGCTCCAGCCGTCCAGCGCGCGGGTCATCAGAATGGCCCGACGCTCACCAGCGACTTTACGCTCACCAAAGAACACCGCTTCCAGCGCCGGAATGCCCAACTGCTGGTAACGCTGAATATTGCGAAACTCGCGGGCAAAGCTCGGCTCGCCCAACGGGCTGTGCAAGGTACGGGTCAGGTAATTGCTCTGGCGCTTGATGTAAAAGCCCTGGCCTTCGAGGTCCATGCGAAACACCGTGCTCCAGCCGCCACGGCTGGTGTTGGGCTCATCGACCGCGTCCAGTTGCAGGTTCCATAGGGCATCGAAATCCGCCAATCCATTGCGTTCCAGCAAACCCCGTTCGGCTCCTGCCAAAAAATCAGTCATTCCCGGCCCTCAAAAAAACGCACGATATGGCGGACCCGCTCTTTGTCCGCCGCGTTGAGTGTGGTGCGCCCGGTGTATTGGAAATAAAAGCGCAAACGCTGGGTGGCTGTCAGGTGGTACTTGGCCACTTTGTCGAGGCACGCCAGGTCTTTGGTGATCCGGTACTTGAGCCAGAAACCGCGCCAGAAGTCGCCGTTGGGGCAGTCGATCAAGTACAGGCGCGCCTGATCGTCGATCAGCAGGTTGCGCCACTTCAAATCGTTATGGGTAAAGCGATGGTCGTGCATGGTCTTGGTGTAGCGCGCCAGTTGGCGGCTGACACCGTCGACCCAGGCACGGTCCTTGAGCAGCGGGTCGTTGTTGTCCGCCAGCTCCGACAAATCGCGGGTGTTGGGCAGTTCGCGGGTAATCATCGCGCCACGGGCGTAGGCAAAGCCTTTACGCTCCAGGCCCCAGGCCACCACTTCGGCGGTCGGGATGCCCCACTTGGCAAAACGCTTGAGGTTCTGCCACTCAGACTTCACCCGCGGGCGGCCCAGATAGCGGCGCAGCCCTTTGCCCGCGCCGGTGTAGCGCTTGACGTAGTAATTGACGCCATCACGCTCAACGCGGATCACTTGCGACAACGGATCGCGGGTCAGGTGCTCGCCTTGCAGGGCAAACACGGCATCGAGACTGCCAAAATCATGTGCCAACGCGCGGTAAGCAGGTTCCAGAGTCCAACCCGCCATTACAGTGCATCTCCATAGCGCACTTTGCGCTCGTAGAGTTTTTGCGCCTTGCCTTCAAGCCAGGCCAGCAAGCGCGCTTCTTCGCGCAAGATCTGGCGCAGCGGCATCTGGAAGTAACCGCGCAAAAAGCGCAGCTTGTCGCGTTGGGTCAGGCCAATGTCCAGCGCCGAAAAGTACAGCGCGGCCAGGTCTTTGTTGCGCCAGCGACGGCTGATCACGGCGCGGGTCTGAGCACGGTGCAGGTCGATGAGCGACAGGCGCAGGTTGTCAGCGGTCACCGGCGTGTCGGTGTGCAGCAAGAAGTGGCAGATGTAGCAATCGCGGTGGTTAACGCCCGCGCGGTGCATCATGCCGGTCATGCGCGCCACTTCGGCGATCAGCGCACGTTTGAGCTTGGGTTGCGGCGGCTGCTTGAGCCAATTGAGGCTGAAGTCTTCAAGGCTGACGGTCGGCGCCAGCTCTTCGGTGATGATGAACGAGTGCTGCTGGGCCGGGTTGCTGCCCTTTTCGCCATAGGCCACAGCGGTCATGGTCGGCACACCGACTTCGTGCAAACGCTTGATCGCCCGCCATTCCTGGCCGGCACCGAGCACCGGCAGTTTGGCGGTGAGCAGGTTTTTGAACACTTCACCCCAACCAATGCCACGGTGGATCTTCACAAAGTAACCGCGCCCGTCGACTTCCGTACGCAAGGTACGGCGGCCATCCAGTTCGCGGTAAACCTCACCGCTCAACTGCTCGACTTCGGTGAACGCATCGCGCCCATCCCACAAGCGTTTGAAAGGTTCGGTAAGTATCAGTTTCATCAGTGTTGCTCCGCCAGAATCACATCCGCAGCATGCTGCGGCATGCTATAGAGGTCGGCCGTCTGCGCGTAGGCCAGGCCATTTTGGCTCCAGGCCGCGCGCGCAGCATCGTCGGACAACATGTGGGTCAGATAATCATTGAGTTGCGTCTGTTCGAACGGTTCGTCCAGCACCAGGCCCGCATCGGCGTCGCTGATGTAATGGGCATAGCCGCACACCGCGCTGACCAATACCGGCAAACCCGCCACCAAGGCTTCAAGCAGAACGGTGCCGGTGTTTTCGTTGTAGGCCGGATGGATCAGCACATCAGCGCCCAGCAGGAAGCGCGGGATGTCACTGCGCCCCTTAAGAAACTGCACGTGCTCGCCCAGCCCCAACGTGGCGCTTTGCAATTGAAAGACCTTGGGGTCGTCCTGACCGATTACCAACAATTTGGTGCGCTTTTTAAGCTCGGACGGCAACGCCGCTAGGGCTTTGAGGCTGCGGTCGACGCCTTTGGTCTTGAACCCCGAGCCGATTTGCACCAGCAACAGGTCGTCGTCGGCCAGGTTGAATTCGCGGCGGAACTCGGCGCGAATCTCAGCCGCATTCGGCGGCGCACGACGGTCCAGCGCAATGCCCGGCGGCAGCAAATGAAAACGCTGCAACGGGGTGTCGTAATGCTTGATGAACAGCGGCTGCTGGACTTCAGAAATCATCAGGATTTCAGTCTTGGCGTTCTTGTCGAACACCGCGCGCTCGTATTCAGCAAAGTGCTTGTAGCGCTTGAAGAAGCGGTAGAACGAGTGGCGCAAGTTTTGCGCCTTGTCTTCAAAGCAGCCGTCGGCGGCGTAGTACACGTCCAGGCCGGGCATTTTATTGAAGCCAATCAGACGGTCGACCGGGCGTTTGGCCAGATCGGCCTGCATCCAGGCGAGCATTTTTTCGTTACGGGTGTGGTTGTGAAACGCCTTGACCGGCGCCACCAGCACTTCGAAGCCGGGCGGGATATCGCCTTCCCAGATCATCGTGTACACACGGATCTGGTGCCCACGCTTCTGGCACTCCAGCGCAATGCGCATGAAATCGCGTTGCAGCCCGCCAAACGGGAAGTATTTGTACAGCACAAAAGCCAGTTGCATCAGCGCAGTTCCTCAGCCAGTAACAACGTGCTTAATCGACTTGCGACACGCTCAGGGTTCAGACGAGTGAAGCACAACGGCCACTCGTTTTTCAGATCAAACCGCTGCTGGTCCTGTGCAGTCGGCTGGTAAGTGCATTTTTTCTGCAGGCACGGCGCGCACGGGAAATCGCTGGCCAAGTGGATCTGCACCTTGCCGTACGCGCCCGTAAGCCCTGGGTTGGTGGGGCCAAACAGGGAAATGGTCGGCACATCCAGTGCCGCTGCCAAATGCCCCAGCCCGGTGTCCACCGCCACGCATGCGCTGGCATTGGCCAGCACTTTGGCCACGCCTGCAAGGTTCAGCTTGGGCAGAACCACGGCGTTTTTAAGACCGCTGGCAATGCGTTCAGCACGGGCCTTTTCAGCCGGGTTGCCCCACGGCAAGCGCACTTCGAGGCCCAAATGGCCCATGCGCACCGTCAAATCGCGCCAGTAGGTTTCGGGCCAGTGTTTGGTGTCCCACGTGGTGCCATGCAAGAACACTGCATAAGGTTTGCTGCGCGGTAATTCAACCAGGCGCTCAACATCGAGGCCGTAATCGCCCAGCCCTTTGGGCAGGTCATAGCCCAGCGCGACGGCAAACAATTGGCGCAAACGCTCGACCGCATGCTGCCCACGGGCCACGGCCAGGCGGCGCTGATAGAAATGGCTAGCCAGCGGCTCACGAGCAGAGTGTTTGTCCAGCCCGGCCACCGGCGCCTTGACGTAGCGGGTCAAAAAAGCACTTTTGACCAGCCCTTGGGCGTCGATCACCAGATCATATTTTTCGGTGCGCAGGGCTTGTTTGAAGCGCTTCCACTCGCCGCTCTTGAGGGTTTCCCAGATATTTTTGCGCCAGCGGCGGATCGCCACCGGAATCACTTTGCCCACGGCCGGGTGCCAAGTCGGGATTTCGGCAAAGCCTTCTTCCACCACCCAGTCAAAGGTGATGCCCGGAATGGCCCGGGCCGCATCGGTCAGCGCCGGCAAGGCATGAATCACATCCCCAAGGGATGAGGTTTTCACCAACAGAACACGCACCTAGTTGACCTCGACCGGGGTGACCTGCAGGCGTTGCAAGGCTTCAATCACCGGCGCCGGCATCAGTTCGCGCAAGCAATTGTAGTGGCCGAAACGGCAGGTGCGCTCAAAGCACGGGCTGCATTCCAGGCCCAGACGCACCACTTCAACCTGATCGGCCAACGGCGGGGTAAAGCCCGGCGAGGTCGAACCGTACACCGCCACCAGCGGGCGATTGAGCGCCGCGGCCACGTGCATCAGCCCGGAATCATTGGACACCACGGCGTCTGCGCACGACAGCAGGTCAATGGCTTCGGCCAGTGAGGTTTCACCGCTGAGGTTGACGGACTCTTCGCGAAGGCCCGGAATCAAACGGGCGCGGATGTCTTCACCGACGCTGTGATCGTTTTTCGAGCCAAACAGCCACACTTGCCAGCCTTCGCGAATCTTTTGCTCAGCGACTTTGGCGTAATGCTCGGACGGCCAGCGTTTGGACTCACCAAACTCGGCGCCAGGGCACAGCGCCAGCACCGGACGGTCCAGTTCCAGACCGAACTTGCTCAGGGCGGCCTCGCGGCTTTGCGGCTCGATTTGCAGATCTGGGCGCGGGTACGGCTTGGGCAGGTCGGCGCCCGGTTCATAGGCCAGCGCCATAAAGCGCTCGATCATTAACGGGTAGCGTTCTTTGTCCAGCGTGCGCACATCATTGAGCAGCCCGTAACGGAATTCGCCGCGCCAGCCGGTGCGCTTGGCAATACCGGCGAAAAACGGCACCAGCGCCGACTTCAACGAGTTAGGCAGCAAAATGGCCTGATCGTATTGGCCCTTGAGGGACTTGCCGATCTTGCGTCGCGTGGCCAGTTCAAGCGCGCCATGGCCGAGCGGAAAGCTCAAGGCCTTGCGAACTTCAGGCATGCGCTCAAGGATGGGCCGGCTCCACTCAGGGGCCAGCACATCGATTTCGCACTGTGGGTGGCGCTTTTTCAGGCACTGGAACAGTGTCTGCGCCATCACCATGTCACCGACCCAGCTGGGCCCAACGATCAAAATATTCATAAGTTTCCATAAACAAGCAAGGGAGGCAGTGGCCTGATGCTCGTCAGCCAGAACACTCAACTGTAGGAGCGAGCTTGCCTCGCGATCTTTTAAAGATCAAAAGATCGCGAGGCAAGCTCGCTCCTACAAAGACCGCGTTCACGTTACTGACGGCTTCAGACGCTTGCCTCCCCGCTGTAATTGCTAGCCGTAGCTTAGCTCAAGCCCAGTTGCGCCCATATACGCCGAACATCTCGTCGCGCTTCCACCAATTGGTCGCCACTGACCACCCCGGCTTCCTTTTGCAAGGCCTGGCGGTGGGCGACGGCTCGGAAGGCTTTGTACGCCTCACGCAACAGGCTGGCATCGCTGGCGGGCATCAGCCCGGCCTGTTCCAGCCCTTCAAGAATGCGGATGTTATCGGTATAGCGCAGCAGTTCCGGGTGTTCCCTGGACCACGCCAGGGCCGCGTATTGCACCATAAATTCAATATCGACGATACCTCCGGCGTCCTGCTTGAGGTCGAACGGCACCGTGGCCTCGAAGGCATTCTGCGCCGTTCCGGCAGCGGTCAGCCGGGTGCCCAGGTTGTCGCGCATTTTGGCGCGCATCTCGCTGACTTCCTGACGCAGCGTCGGCAAGTCACGCTCGCGGCCCAACACCTGCGCGCGCACGGCCTCAAAGGCCGCGCCTACCTGTTGGCAGCCCACCAGCACTCGCGCCCGCACCAGCGCTTGATGCTCCCAGGTCCAGGCTTCGTTCTGTTGGTAGCGCTCAAAGGCCCCGAGCGAGCTGACCAACAACCCGGAAGCGCCTGACGGACGCAGGCGCATGTCGACTTCATAGAGCTGGCCGGAGTTGGTTTGCGCGGTGAGCAAATGGATGATCCGCTGGCCCAGCCGGGTGAAGAACTGCGCACTGTCGATGGGCTTGGCGCCGTCGGTTTCGGCGTTCGGGTCGCCGTCATGGATAAACACCAGGTCCAGGTCCGAGCCGTGCCCCAGCTCGATACCGCCGACTTTGCCGTAGCCCACAATAATAAAGCCGGGGTCGCACAGGCTGCCGTCCGCCCGCTGCGGCGTGCCGTACTTGGCCACCGTTTGGCGCCAGGCCAGGGCCAGCACTTGCTCCAGAATCGCCTCGGCCAGCCAGGTCAGGTAATCACTGACCTTCATCAGCGGCAAGCTGCCGGCGATTTCTGAGGCCGCAACCCGCAGGCGGTGCGCCAGTTTGAAGTTACGCAGCGCTTCCATCTGCTGTTCAAGGTCGTCCTCGGGGATGCGCGTCAGCCGCTCGCGCAACTCGGCGGCCAACTCGGGCGCCAACGGTGGCTTGAACAGACGCCCTTCGTTGAGCAACTCATCGAGCAGCAGCGGGAAGCGGGTGATTTGCTCGGCAATCCACGGGCTCGCCGCACACAAGGTCAGCAGGCGGCGCAGCGCGTCCGGGTTTTCAGTCAGCAACACCAGATACGCCGACCGTCGGGCCACCGCTTCGACCAGCGGCAATACGCGCTCCAGCACCAGGTCCGGGTTGGCATGCTCCACCGCCTGCGCCAGCAAACGCGGGATAAACGCATCCAGACGCTCACGCCCCAAACGCTGCATGGCACGCAACTGCGGGCTGGAGCGCAGGTTGGCCAATTGTTTCAAGGCTTTGGGCGCATCGACAAACCCGGCTTCTTCTAATTGCGCACACGCCGCTGCGTCGTCCTGGACTTCTTCCCACAACGGCAACCACTCGCCGCCGACGATCAGTTCGCCTTCGTCGAGGTCTTCTTCCTCGTCCGGGTCGGCAATGACCTGACGGAAATGCCAGTCGATACGCCCGCGCCACGCCATCAGTTGCTCATGGAACTGCGCCCACGTGTCGAAGCCCATCATAAACGCGATGCGCGCCTGATCCTGTTCGCCATCCGGAAGCATTTGCGTCTGGCGGTCGGCAATGGCCTGGATCGCGTGCTCGGTGTAACGCAAAAACTCGTAGCCTTCGCGCAACTCATTGACTACCGCAGTCGGCAGGTAGCCTTGCCCCTCAAGGATGCTCAGTACTTTAAGCAGCGGCCGCTGTTGCAGGCTGAGGTCGCGCCCGCCGTGGATCAACTGGAACGCCTGGGCAATAAACTCGACTTCACGAATGCCGCCCGCGCCCAGCTTGATGTTGTCGGCCATGCCTTTGCGCCGTACTTCTTGCTGGATCAACTGCTTCATGGTGCGCAGCGCTTCGATGGCCGAGAAGTCCAGGTAACGTCGATAGACGAAGGGCCGCAGCATCTCCAGCAACTGCGCGCCCATTACTTGATCACCGGCCACCACCCGCGCCTTGATCATCGCGTAGCGTTCCCAGTCGCGGCCCTGATCCTGGTAATACTGCTCCAGCGCGTTAAAGCTCAGCACCAGCGCGCCCGACGAGCCGTACGGGCGCAAGCGCATGTCAACGCGGAACACAAAACCGTCGACGGTCATCGGGTCCAGCGCCTTGATCAAGCGCTGACCCAGGCGAATAAAGAACTCCTGGTTGTCCAGCGGGCGCTTGGCGCCAACGGTTTCGCCGCCCTCGGGATAGGCAAAAATCAGGTCGATGTCCGATGACAGGTTCAGTTCGACGGCGCCGAGCTTGCCCATGCCCAAAATCACCATCGGTTGCGGCTCGCCGCTGCGGTGCCCGATGGGCGTGCCGAACTGCTGGCAATGGCGCTCATACAGCCAGCGGTAGGCTTGATCGATGCTCGCATCGGCCATGTCCGACAAATCGCGGCAGGTTTCTATCAGGTCGGCCTGGCGGGTCAAATCACGCCAGATAATCCGCACTTGCTGGCGCGTGCGCTGGCGGCGCAGGGCACGACCCAGCTCTTCGTCGGTTTGCGCCTGCTGGGCGGCTTCGGCAATCTGCCCGCACAATTCACCGGGGGCGAAGCTGCGGTCCAGTTCACCCCAGCTCACCAGTTCCAGCAACATCAAAGGGTCACGTAACACCTGTTCAATAAAGAAGTCGCTTGCCGCACTCACCCGGGCAAAGTCTGACCAGCGTTCAGACGACCATTCGTCGAGTCCCTGTTCGCCTTCCAGACCGGCCACGGCACTGCGCCAGGACTGCTCGGCGCGGCTGGCAAGGGGCAATAAAAGGGAGGGGATTGCGGCAAGCGAGGGAAGGCTCATGGTCTATCCTTGATCGGCGATGGTGTTGCCGAGTACGGTGACTGGAAGAAACAGCGGTTAAACCCGACTGTCGAACAAAGGTTATAAATAGCTTAAAAACGTGATTCTTTAGCAAAAAAACATTGTCACAACGGCCAAATACCAAACACAGAACCAACAATATCGATTTATCGCACAACCCAACAGGTGACCTTAGAAGGCTTCCCTGTAGTTTTACTACTGAGTCAAACACTCGAAAGGCTGAAATGAGCAACGATTTGTAGTAAAACTACACGACGCCGGAATCAACCTTCCGGTCATCCAAGAATTTATGTCGTCTGCCCACAAGGCCAGTCGCAAACTCAGGCAACCGATTCTGGAAGCCTTTCCGCCCTGGAGCAAGCCATGCAAGACCTCGATCCCGTCGAAACCCAGGAATGGCTGGACGCCCTGGAATCGGTTCTCGACAAAGAAGGCGAAGACCGTGCTCACTATCTGATGACCCGTATGGGTGAGCTCGCTACTCGCACCGGTTCGCAACTCCCGTACGCCATCACGACTCCATACCGCAACACGATTCCTGTTACCCACGAAGCACGCATGCCTGGCGACCTGTTCATGGAACGCCGCATTCGCTCGCTGGTACGCTGGAACGCCATGGCTATGGTTATGCGCACGAACTTGAAAGATTCTGACCTGGGCGGTCATATCTCCAGCTTCGCTTCCAGCGCAACCCTGTATGACATCGGCTTCAACTACTTCTTCCAGGCCCCGACCGAAGAACACGGCGGCGACCTGATCTACTTCCAGGGTCACACCTCGCCAGGCGTTTACGCCCGTGCGTTCATGGAAGGTCGCATCAGCGAAGAACAAATGAACAACTTCCGCCAGGAAGTCGACGGTCAGGGCCTGTCGTCCTACCCGCACCCTTGGCTGATGCCTGATTTCTGGCAGTTCCCGACGGTATCCATGGGCCTTGGCCCGATCCAGGCGATCTACCAGGCGCGTTTCATGAAGTACCTGGAATCGCGTGGCTACATCCCTGCTGGCAAGCAAAAAGTCTGGTGTTTCCTGGGCGACGGCGAGTGTGACGAGCCGGAATCCCTGGGCGCCATCTCCCTGGCTGGCCGCGAAAACCTCGACAACCTGATCTTCGTCATCAACTGCAACCTGCAGCGCCTCGACGGCCCGGTTCGCGGCAACGGCAAGATCATCCAGGAACTCGAAGGCGTGTTCCGCGGTGCTCAGTGGAACGTGACCAAAGTCATCTGGGGCCGTTTCTGGGACCCGCTGCTGGCCAAAGACGTCGACGGCATCCTGCAACGTCGCATGGACGAAGTCATCGACGGCGAGTACCAGAACTACAAAGCCAAAGACGGCGCGTTCGTACGTGAACACTTCTTCAACACGCCAGAACTCAAGGCGATGGTTGCTGACTTGTCCGACGACGAGATCTGGAAACTCAACCGTGGCGGCCACGACCCGTACAAGGTCTACGCGGCGTACCACGAAGCGGTCAACCACAAAGACCAGCCAACCGTTATCCTGGCCAAGACCATCAAGGGTTACGGCACTGGCGCTGGCGAAGCGAAAAACACGGCGCACAACACCAAGAAAGTCGATGTCGACAGCCTGAAGTTGTTCCGTGACCGTTTCGACATCCCGGTCAAAGACGAAGACATCGAGTCCCTGCCATTCTTCAAACCGGAAGAAGGCAGCGCCGAAGCCCGCTACCTGAGCGAGCGCCGCACGGCACTGGGCGGTTTCGTGCCTCAGCGTCGCGCCAAGAGCCTGAGCATTCCGACCCCGCCACTGGACACCCTCAAGGCCATCCTTGACGGTTCCGGCGACCGTGAAATTTCCACCACCATGGCGTTCGTGCGCATCCTGGCACAGCTGGTGAAGGACAAGGACATCGGTCAGCGCATCGTCCCGATCATCCCGGACGAAGCCCGTACCTTCGGTATGGAAGGCATGTTCCGTCAGTTGGGCATCTACTCCTCCGTCGGCCAGCTCTACGAGCCAGTCGATAAAGACCAGGTGATGTTCTACAAGGAAGACAAAAAGGGCCAGATCCTCGAAGAAGGCATCAACGAAGCAGGCGCCATGAGCTCCTTCATCGCGGCCGGTACTTCGTACTCGAACCACAACCAGCCAATGCTGCCGTTCTACATCTTCTACTCGATGTTCGGCTTCCAGCGTATTGGTGACCTGGCCTGGGCCGCTGGCGACAGCCGCACCCGTGGCTTCCTGATCGGCGGCACCGCCGGGCGTACCACGCTCAACGGTGAAGGCCTGCAACACGAAGACGGTCACAGCCACATCCTGGCCGCAACCATCCCGAACTGCCGCACCTATGACCCAACCTACGGCTATGAGCTGGCGGTGATCATTCAGGACGGCATGAAGAAGATGACCGAAGAGCAACAGGACGTCTTCTACTACATCACCGTGATGAACGAGTCGTACCAGCAACCTGCCATGCCGGCCGGTGTTGAAGAAGGCATCGTCAAAGGGATGTACCTGCTGGAAGAAGACACCAAGGAAGCGGCTCACCACGTACAACTGATGGGCTCCGGCACCATCCTGCGTGAAGTGCGTGAAGCGGCGAAAATCCTGCGTGAAGAGTTCAACGTCGGCGCTGACGTATGGAGCGTTACCAGCTTCAACGAACTGCGTCGCGACGGCCTGGCCGTTGAGCGTCACAACCGTCTGCACCCTGGCCAGAAGCCACAGCGCACCTTCGTTGAAGAGTGCCTGACTGGCCGTAAAGGTCCGGTCATTGCTTCTACCGACTACATGAAGCTGTTCGCTGAGCAGATTCGTCAGTGGGTACCGGTCAAGGAATTCAAAGTGCTGGGCACTGACGGTTTCGGCCGCAGCGACAGCCGCAAAAAACTGCGTCACTTCTTTGAAGTAGACCGTCACTTCGTGGTGTTGGCAGCCCTGGAAGCCCTGGCTGACCGTGGTGAAATCGAACCTAAGGTGATTGCAGACGCTATCGTCAAGTTCGGTATCAACCCGGAAAAACGCAACCCACTGGACTGCTGAGGAGAATTTTTGTGAGCGAACTCATTCGAGTACCTGACATCGGCAGCGGTGACGGTGAAGTCATCGAACTGTTTGTAAAGGTCGGTGACCGTGTCGAAGCTGATCAGAGCATTCTGACGCTGGAATCGGACAAGGCGAGCATGGAAATCCCTGCGCCTAAAGCCGGTATCGTCAAAAGCCTGAAAGTAAAGCTGGGCGACCGCTTGAAAGAAGGCGACGAACTGCTTGAGCTGGAAGCTGAAGGCGGCGCTGCACCTGCCCCTGAAGCGGCCGCACCGGCGCCGGCAGC
>NZ_WIVR01000091.1:0-14421 GCF_009600525.1 Pseudomonas sp. FSL R10-1350 | reverse complement strand
GCGCTGCCCGACATCTGCGAGGTCTTGCGCCCGTTCCGCCAGAAACGCATTGCCCAGGTTGCGGAAGACTTTTTCGTTGGCTTCAACCGCAGCGGCCCACGAGAACGCCGCGCTTTTGCCCGACGCCAACAGCGGGTAGGCCTGCTCCAGCAAGCTCGGGTCTTGCAGCAATTCGCGGTGGGCACTGAAGATTTGCCCTTGCGGGCCTTGGCTGAACTCGCGGCCCAAGCTGTCCAGTGCGGTATCCGCTTCAAGCAGGGCGCGTTGCAACTGCGCCCGCTCAAAGGCTTCACCCGCCCCAGCTTCCGGATAGTCGAGGGTCTGCGCGGCGATTTGCACCACCTGCCCAAACACTGCCCCAGAAGACGCGCAGACACCGCGCAACAAGGTGTCATCCACCCGCACCGGCTCAGGTGCCGGGGCGTAGGTAGTTTCAGTGGCAACCTGGGCAGCGGGCGTCACCGCCTCGCCGCAACCGGCCACCAGCAGATCTGAGAGCACGCGAATCGCTTGCTCGGCATCCTCGCCAGTGGCGCTGACCTGCACCACATCGCCGTGGCTGGTTTGCAAGGTCATGATCGCGACCAACGATTTGGCGTTGATGCGCTGCTCGTGTTTGTGCAGCTCGATGGTGGCCGCAAAACCCTTGGCCGCCTGGGCAAACACCGCCGCAGGGCGGGCGTGCAGGCCGTTCGGGTTGGGCAGCGCAATGGCCAGCGAAAACAGCGTGTCACCCTGGCTCGGCGCTTGCTGGGTGGAGACTTGCACGGCCGCCTCGCCCACACGCAACACCGGCTGACCAGCCTCGACCAGCATCTCGCCGCCCGACACGTCGGTAATGCTTTCACCGCTGACCACCAGCATCAGGGTGAGCAAGCTGCGTGCATGTTGCGCGACATAATCGGCATCAAACTCGATCAACGCCTGCCCGGCCACGACCTGCTGGCCTTCCTCAACCAGGCAGGTGAAGCCTTGGCCGCCGAGGTTTACCGTGTCCAGGCCGATGTGCAGCAGCACTTGCACCCCGCTGGCATCGGTAATGCTCACGGCATGCCCGGTGTGCTGCAGGTTGCTGATCACACCGGCCAGCGGCGCGCAGAGCACCTGCGACGTCGGATCGATGCACAGGCCGTCGCCCATCAAACGGCTGGAGAACACCGGGTCAGGCACTTGCTCAAGCGGCATCAGGACACCCGATAACGGCGCCAGCAGTTCCAGTTGTTGGGTTGTAACCATGACTTCACCTGCAGTTGATTCGGTTAAATGCCGATGGAGCGCGAGCCCCGCAGCGTCGCTTATTTCCACCAGTACTCGATTTGTACACCGGCGTTGGAACCATGCCGCGCCGAGCCAAAGGCGCCGCTGTCAGACAATGCCGAGCCTGCATCAAACTCATTGGCCGCACGTTGCGCGGCGGCGTTCCAGCTCGCGTAGGTGTAATACAAGCGGATTTCCGGGCGAGCCCAGAAGCTTGGACCATTGGGCGACCAGGTCGGCGCAAAGGTGAACTTGCTCAGCTTGCGCGTACCGTCTGGAGCACGCACCTGATCATGCCCAAACTCGGTCACCAGCTTGAACTGCTCGGTGATCGCGTAGGTCGGTCGCACGCCCAGCGAGAGCCACTCCTGATTGCCGCCGTCCGGGCGGAAGTCCTTTTGATACACGGCCTCGACCTGCCCGCCGAAACGCGGGGTCACTTGCCAGTCAAAAAACTCGACGATCCGGTAACGCTTGCTGCTGTTATCCAGCCGGGTATCGCCGGTGTAGCCCAGCCCCGTGCCGGAGCCTTCGCCGTATTGCAGGGCCAGTTTGTTTTTGCCGCCCAGAAACTCGCTCTGGACATGCTGCGCGGTGATTGCCCAGCCACTGTGCGCGTCAGTGCGCTGTGGTTTTTCCAGGTAGCTGAGGCCAAACTCCAGTTGCCCGCCGGGGTTGGTGTTGAACCCGGCGACGTTGAAATCGTGACGCGTTACGTAGTCTTCCTGATACAGGCTGTCTTTGCGCGACAAGGCGTAGCTGTACTTCAGACCGCCGATCAACACGTCCTCGATGCCCGCGCCGGTAGCGCTCTGGTTCCAGTAGTAGAAGTCGGAAATATGAATGTCGTTACGCTTGTAGTAACGCCGCCCGGCCCACACCGAGCCGCCATTGAGACTCGGCAGGTTGGACCACTGCGCGTACAACTGCGGCAAGCGCGCCGAACCGTTATCGCCCTGGAACGTCAGCTGGCGGTTGTATTGGTTGTACAGCGAGGCCATACCGTCAACGCTGAGGACCGAACCGTCATCAAAGTTATAGACGTCCTGGCGCAACTCCAACTCAGCATACTGCTCGCATTCATTGCCCAACCGATACTTGGCCTCGGCGCCAGGCAGCTTGAAGCACGACTGCTTGCCGCCTTCCAGCGAATTGCCGATGCCACTGCGCAAGTACCCGGCAAACTCCAGGGCGTTGGCCGAAAGCGGCGCCAGCAGGCACACGCAAGCGGTGAAAATACTGCGATTGAGGGTTGTGTTCATGAGTGGCCTTTTTATTTTTATTTTTGGGTGTGATGCATGTCGGACTTTGTAGGAGCTGCCGCAGGCTGCGATCTTTTAAAACGATCAAAAGATCGCAGCCTGCGGCAGCTCCTACAGGGTTGTGGTTATTGCGTTGTCAGGTGCACGGCAAACGACTCGTAGGGGCGCAAGGTGATGCGCTGCGTGCGCGTCGACTGGTCGTCGTAGTTGCTGATCAACAGGCGTTGGGCCATGTCTTGGCTGATCACGCCGTCAGGCAAATCCACCACGCAATCGGTGCCGTAGAAGTTGTTGAGTACCAGCACGCTTTCGCCCTCGCCCTGGCGCAGATACGCCCAGACCTGCGGGTGTTCGGCCAGCAACTGGCGGTATTCGCCGTGTGACAGCAGCGGCTCTTCGCGACGCAACGCAATCAGCCGGCGGTAGTGATGCAGCACCGAGTCCGGGTCATTCAATTGCGCTTCGACGTTGATCTGTGCGGCGTTCGCAGGGATCCCGATCCATGGCTCTGCCGTGCTGAAACCGGCATTGGCCTGCTGGTTCCATTGCATCGGCGTGCGGCTGTTGTCCCGCGACTTTTGCAGGATCGCCGCCATGCAGTCCTCGTGGGACACCCCGGCTTCGCGCTTGAGGCGATAGATGTTCAGGGTTTCGACGTCGCGGTATTGCTCGATGCGCTCAAACCCCGGGTTGGTCATGCCGATTTCTTCACCCTGATACACATACGGCGTGCCTTGCAGGCAATGCAGGGCGGTGGCGAGCATCTTCGCCGAGACCACACGGAACTCACCGTCATCGCCAAAGCGCGACACCGCACGGGGTTGGTCGTGGTTACACCAGAACAACGCGTTCCAGCCGCCACCGGCCTGCATGCCCACCTGCCAGTCAGACAAAATGCCTTTGAGCGCGAGGAAGTCGAAGTCGGCACGCACCCACTTCTGCATATTCGGGTAGTCCACTTTCAAGTGATGAAAGTTGAAGGTCATCGACAGCTCTTTGCTCTCTGGCCGCGAGTAGCGGATGCAGTGTTCAAGGCTGGTAGAAGACATTTCGCCAACGCTGACCAGATCGTGCCCGGCGAATACTTCGCGGTGCATCTCTTGCAAGTATTCGTGCACGTTGGGGCCGTCGGTATAGAAGCGCCGACCATCAGTGTTGTCTTCCGGGAAGTGCGCAGGCTTAGAGATCAGGTTGATCACGTCCAGGCGGAAACCGCCCACGCCTTTGTCACGCCAGAAGCCCATGAGTTTGTAGACTTCGGCGCGCACCTTGGGGTTGTCCCAGTTCAAGTCGGCCTGGGTGTGGTCAAACAGGTGCAGATAGTACTGACCGGTTTGCGCCTCGTATTCCCAGGCCGAACCGCCGAACTTGGACTCCCAGTTGTTCGGCTGATCACGCCAGATGTAGAAGTCGCGATACGGGTTGTCGAGGCTGCTGCGCGCTTGCTGGAACCACTCGTGCTCGATGGAGGTATGGTTAACCACGATGTCGAGCATCAGTTTGATGCCGCGGGCCTTGGCCTCGCTGATCAACAGCTCGCAATCGGCCATGCTGCCGTAGCTCGGGTCGATGGCGTAGTAGTCGCTGATGTCATAGCCGTTGTCGCGCTGCGGCGAGCGCAGAAACGGCGTCAGCCACAGGTAATCCACGCCCAGCCATTGCAGGTAATCGAGCTTGTCGACCACACCCAACAAGTCACCGGTGGCGTTGCCCGCGTGGCTGTGAAAACTTTTTGGGTAGATCTGATAGATCACCGAACGCTGCCAGTCTTGCATGAGAGGCTCCTTGCATAATCTTTGTAAAAGGGGCCGCTTCGCAGCCCATCGCAGCCCATCGCAGCCTTCGGCAGCGACTACAGACGAGGGTCAGGCCACGCGGTAGCCGGGGCGGATGATTTTCAGGCTGAGTGCGCACGTCAGAACAAACGGCACGATGATCGCGACCAGCATGCCGATGACGAACATCGGGATGTACTGCGGAATGATCGAGATAAATCCCGGCAAGCCGCCGACGCCAATCGCCGAGGCCTGGACCTTGTTCAGCGACAGGAAAATGCTGCCCAGCGCCGAGCCGATCAGGGCCGCGTAGAACGGAAATTTGTAACGCAGGTTGACCCCGAACATCGCCGGTTCAGTGATGCCGAAATACGCGGACACCGCCGAGGTAGACGCCATGCTGCGCTCGCGCACGTTGCGGCTCATGTAGAACACACCAAGCGCCGCGCTGCCCTGGGCCAGGTTGGACATCACGATCATCGGCCAGATAAATGTGCCGCCCTGAGTCGAGATCAATTGCAGGTCAACTGCGAGGAACATGTGATGCATGCCGGTGATCACCAGCGGTGCGTACAACAGGCCGAAAATCATGCCGCCGAGCACTGGCGCCAGGTCAAACAGCATGACCACGCCTTCGGTGATCAGGATGCCCAGGTGACGCGTCACCGGGCCGATGATCGCCAGCGCCAGCACGCCGGTAATAACGATGGTGGTGATGGGCACGACCAGCAATTGGATGGCATTGGGCACCCGTGCGCGCAGCCATTTCTCGATCACGCTCATCACGTACGCGGCCAGCAGGATCGGCAGGATTTGCCCCTGGTAGCCGACCTTCTCGATCTGGAACACCCCCAGAATGTTGAAGTACGGCAGGCTTTGACCGTCCAGCCCGGCCACGGCCTTGCCGTAGTTCCAGGCGTTGAGCAGGTCGGGGTGCACCAGCATCAGGCCGAGCACGATGCCGAGGATTTCACTGCCGCCAAAGCGCTTGGCCGCTGACCAGCCCACCAACGCGGGCAAGAACACGAACGAGGTGTTGGCCATCAGGTTGATCAGGCTCCACACCCCGTCCAGCGACGGGTAGGCATCGAGCAGGGTTTTGTCGGCAATGAACATGCCTTTGGCGCCGAGCAGGTTGTTCACCCCCATCAGCAGGCCGGCAATGATCAGCGCGGGCAGAATCGGCATGAACACATCAGAGAACACCCGCACCAGACGCTGCATGGCGTTGGCCTTGTCGGCGCCCTTTTGCTTGACGTCGGCAATGGTCGACGCGGCGAGGCCGGTTTGCTCGCGCAAGGCGGCATAGACCTTTTCGACGTCGCCGGGGCCGATGACCACTTGGTACAGGCCACCGGTAAAAAAGGAACCTTTGACCAGGTCAATCTGATTGAGGGTTGCGCTATCGACCAGGCTGGGGTCTTTCAGCGCGAGGCGCAGGCGGGTGACGCAGTGCGCGGCTTGCTCCAGGTTGTCGACGCCACCCAGGCATTGCAGCAACTCACCGGCAATCTTCGAATAATCGTGGCTCATGCGTTGTCTTCCGCTTGAAATTTTTATTATGGAGCGTCGTTTTGGCAGCACGCCGAAGCGAAAAATACTCGTCTGTACGAGTTAAAGCAACAACTGGTACAGACGAGTTTGAAAAATAAGCCGTGGCCTCTGCTTTACTGTGCAGTAGTTGGCAATAAGCACTATCAGCCACCTCTGAAGAATGCGCCTGAATGTTCCTAAAACAGAGCCTTTACCGCGGAGCTTGCGCTGCTCCCCCCCTGCCCTTAAGGTTCGGGCCTTGAACACCTTCGGCATAGAGCCATCGTTATGACTAAATACAGCCAGATCTACACCGATCTGCTTGCAAACATCACCACTGAGCGCCTGGCGCGCGGTGCGCGCTTGCCGTCCGAAACTGAATTGATGACCCGCTACGACGCCAGCCGCGGCACCGTGCGCAAGGCGATTGAACAGCTTCAGGAACGCGGCTTTGCGCAGAAGATCCATGGCAAAGGGACGTTTGTGTTGTCTTCCAGCCCCATTGAGTTCCAGTTGGGCGGGATCGTCAGCTTCCAGGAAACCTACCCGAGCCTGGGCAACGACGTCAGCACTGAAGTGGTTGAGTTTGAGCACTTCCCGCTGGAAGGCGCGCTGACAGACAAGATCGACGCCGAGCCAGGCAGCCTGATCACTCGCGTCAAACGCGTGCGGCGCATAGATGGCAAACGGGTGATTCTGGACATCAACTGCTTCGTCAGCGAGCTGATTCCGGGGCTGACGCCAGAGATAGCGCAGCACTCGATCTACGCGTATATCGAGCAAACCCTTAACCTGCAAATCAGCTTTGCCCAGCGCACCATCGAAGCCGTGCCGCGCAGCAAGGATGATCAACTGCACCTGGATCTGGATGGGCAAAGCCACGTGATTGTGGTGAGCAACCAGACGTTCCTGCAGGACGGCAGGCAGTTTGAGTACACCGAGTCGCGGCATACCTTGGACAAGTTTTACTTTTCGGACATTGCCCGGCGCTAATCGCAGCGTAGGAGCGAGCTCGCCTCGCGATCTTTTGATCTTTTAAAAGATCGCGAGGCAAGCTCGCTCCTACCGTTAGCCGCGCGCAGTGTTTAGTGTTTGAACATCACGTGACGGATGGTGGTGTAGTCCTCAAGGCCGTACATCGACATGTCCTTGCCATAGCCCGAGAGCTTGGCGCCGCCGTGGGGCATTTCGCTCACCAGCATGAAGTGCGTGTTGACCCAGGTGCAGCCGTATTGCAGGCGGGCCGCCAACCGATGGGCGCGGCCGACATCGTGTGTCCACACCGAAGACGCCAGGCCATAGTCGGAATCGTTGGCAAACTGCAAAGCCTGCGCTTCGTCGTCGAATTCGGTGACAGATACCACCGGCCCGAAGATCTCATGGCGCACCACTTCATCGTCCTGCCGCGCACCCGCCAAAACCGTCGGTTCAAAGAAGAACCCCGGCCCCGCCACGCGCTTGCCGCCCGTCACCACTTCAATGTGCGACTGCTCACGGGCACGCTGGACAAAGCCTTCGACCCGCTCCAGATGTTGCAAGGTGATCAACGGCCCGAGTTCTGTCTCAGGGTCGTCCTGCAGCCCATGGCGAATACTGGACACAGCCTCACCGAGCTTTCTTACAAACTCGTGGTACACGCCCTTCTGCACATAAATACGGCAGGCGGCAGTGCAGTCCTGGCCGGCGTTGTAGAAGCCGAAGGTACGGATGCCTTCGACGGCCGCGTCGATGTCGGCATCGTCAAACACGATCACCGGGGCCTTGCCGCCCAACTCCATGTGCATGCGTTTAACGCTATCGGCCGTCCCGGCGATGATCCGGCTGCCGGTCGCGACCGAACCGGTCAGCGACACCATGCGCACTTTGGGGTGGCTGGTCAGCGGTTTGCCGACACTTGGGCCACGGCCAAAGACCACGTTAATGACGCCAGCCGGGAATATCTCTGCCATCAACTGCGCCAGTTTCAACGTGCTCAACGGAGTCTGTTCAGACGGCTTGATCACCACGGTATTACCGGCCGCCAGCGCCGGGGCGAGCTTCCAGGCGGCCATCATCAACGGGTAGTTCCAGGGCGCAATGGACGCCACCACGCCCACCGGATCACGGCGGATCATCGAAGTGTGCCCCGCCAGGTATTCGCCTGCTGCACTGCCTTGTAGGCAGCGGCTGGCGCCCGCGAAAAAGCGGAACACATCGGCCACGCCAGGCAGTTCGTCGTTGAGCGCGGCGCTGTAGGGTTTGCCGCAGTTATTGGACTCCAGGCGCGCCAGCTCCGGGGCATGGGCGTCGATGGCGTCGGCCAGCTTCAGCAGCAATTGCGAGCGGTCCTTGGGCGTGGTCTGCGACCAGGCCTCAAACGCCGCATCGGCTGCGCACACCGCGGCATCGACCTGAGCCAGACTGGCCTCAGGGATTTCTACCAACGTGGCGCCCAACGACGGGTTAAGCACCGGGAGTTTTTCGCCTTCACCGGCGATGAGTTGACCATTGATCAGCAGGCAAGTTTGCATGGTTTCTCCTGTGGGCGGCGTGAGCCACCCCATCAAAAAGGCGCAACCTCCCCGCATGCGCGCAATCAAGGCGCACGTGGGTAGTTACAAGGGCTAAGGGGTCGGGTGCGTCAGAGCGCGGGTTCAGGCACGGCGGTGCTGAACAGGCGGGTACGGAAGGCCAGGTACACCAGCCCCAGCACGACCCAGCATGAGCCGAGGATCAGCGCGTCGGCGTCCAGGCTGATGAGCATCCAGCCCGAGGTAATGGCCCCGATCAGCGGGAACAACACCCCGCGCAGCACACCGGCTTTGTCGCCCAAGGCACGGTCGAAAGTCAGTTTCAGCGCGCACAGGTTGACGGCGGTAAAGGCCAGGAATGCGCCGAAGTTAACCAAGGACGTGGCGGTGGCGATGGTCAGGCCAAAGCCGACAAAACCAAAGGCGCCGCACAGCACGATGTTGAACACCGGGGTCTTGTAGCGCGGGTTGAGCACGCCAAACAGCTTTTGCGGCAGTTGGTTGTCACGGCCCAGGGCATACAGCAAGCGCCCGACACTGGCCTGGAACGACAGGCCAGCAGCAAAGTGGGCAATGATGATGCCGGTTAGAACCACAGCAAAAAACAGGTCGCCGCCGATGGTCTTGGCGATTTCAAACGCCGCGCCGTCGATGTTCTCGAACACGCCCACCGGATGCGCCAGGTACATGAAGTACGAGGAGCCGACATACAGGCTGCCGCCGATCAAAGCCACCAGCAAAATGGCCCGCGGGATGGTGCGTTCCGGCTCAACGGTTTCTTCGCTCAAGGTCGACAGGGCGTCGAAGCCAAGGAACGAATAAGCGGCAATGGCGGCACCGGCCATGGTCGCCGAGAACGGTACGTCGGCATTGAAGAACGGTTTGACCGACAACAATCCGCCCGGACCATTGATCGCGCTGACGTAGTGCCAGCACAGGGCGATGAACACGGTGATGATGGTGAGCTGGATCAGCATCAAGATGATGTTGAAACGGTTAGCCACCTGAATCCCGAGGATGTTGAGCAACGAGGTGGACACGATAAAGCCGGTGATCCAGACCCACTGCGGTACATCCGGGAACGCCAGGCTCAGGTAGCTCGCCCCCAGCAGCCAGATCAGCATCGGAATAAAAAAGTAATCGAGCAGCGCCGCCCAACCGACCATAAAGCCGATGTTGGGGTTAAGCATTTTACGGGTGTAGGTGTAAGCCGAACCCGCTGTCGGAAACACCCGCACCAGTCGCCCGTAGCTCAGAGCAGTGAAAATGACGCCGATGGACGCCACCACATAAGACAACGCCACGGTGTTTTGGCTGGCCTGGGCAATCACGCCGTAGGTACCAAAGACAATCAGTGGCGCAATAAAAGCCAGACCGAACAGCAACACAGACACCGGACCCAAGGTACGGCGCAGATGCGGAGTCGAAATCGATGCGCTCATGACGATGCCCTCAAGCTGAGTAGTGGTAGGCGGCACGAATCACATCGAGGTAGCTCTCGACGGTCATGTCTTTGATATTGCTGGCATCGGAAATATTGCTCTTGGACTTCTGCGCGATGGCCGTGAAGTCTTCTTCGCGCACCCCGGCCACGTCGGCAAAACGCGGGATACCCAGCTCCCGGTTCATGCGAAACAGTTGATCGACGCCCGCTTGGGCCGCATCGACGGCGCTCAGGTTGGGGTCGATCCCCAGGGCGTACGCCACATCGGCGTGGCGGCGCAGGTCGGCGTCGCGGTTATGGCTGAACACAAACGGCAGGAAAATCGCGTTGCCGATGCCGTGCGGGGTGTCGTACATGCCGCCGATGGCTTCGGAAATACAGTGCACGCTGGCGATGTCGGCGTTGCCGAAGGCCATGCCGGCAATCAGGCTGGCAATCAGCATCTGTTCGCGGGCTTCACGGTTGTCCGGTTCTTGCACAGCGGGCTTGAGGTGTTGCGCGATCAAACGGATCGCGTGCAGCGCCAGGCCGTCACTGATCGGGTTGGCGGGTTTGCCGGTGTAGGCCTCAATGGCGTGGGTCAGCGCGTCCATCCCGGTGGCAGCAGCAATGTGCGGCGGCAGCGTGGCGGTGATGTCTGAGTCGAGCAGCGCCAGCACCGGGCCAATACGGTAGTCGAGCAGGCTCATTTTGAACTGGCGACGGGTGTCGGTGATTACCGAGAAAAAGGTCACTTCACTGCCGGTGCCAGCGGTGGTCGGGATCGCCACAATCGGCAGTACTGCGTTCTTGAGGGCAAACGCGCCTTCGTAGTCTTCAACGATTCCGTCATGGGTCAGCAAAACGCTGATGGCCTTGGCGGCGTCCATTGCACTGCCGCCGCCGACTGCCAGAACGCCGTCGATGCCTTTACCGCGATACAGCTGCGCGGCACGGTTAACGTCTTCGCTGCGCGGGTTGGGTTTAACGTCGGAGATTTCGTCGTAGCGAATACCGGCCTGTTCCAGGCTGGCATAGATGCTGTCGAGCAAACCGGCGTTCTTCACGCCCGGGTCGGTGACCAGCAGTACATGGCTCAAGCCCAGGCCGAGCAAGTGTTCGCCGGTACGCTGGCGCAGGCCAGGTTCCATGACGATTTTGGTGGGTAATAGAAACTGGAATTGCATGGGGACGTTCCTCTCGCTCTGTGGCGCTTTGCAATGTTGTAGTTATGGCAGACGAGTCAGGGAGCCGCAGGGGCGGCCACTATCGGTTTTTATTGTTGAAGGTGCCGCATGGCGGTATGGGTCGAAACACTAAGACACAGGTAGCGGATCAACAAATACTTAAAACTCAAGGGAGCATTCGATTAAATCGAATGCTCCCTGTTGACGCACACGCCCCCTGTAGCAGTTGACGAGCACCGCGAGGCTACGTCCGATTGCGAAGCGATCGTAAATCCTAAGAAACAGGGTTAACGGATACACCGCGTTAGCCGAATTGCGACGGCTGCGCCGCCGGACGTAGCCTCGCAGGCTCGTCAACTGCTACGGGGGTGTCGAAGCGCTACAGAGATTGGCCGTGGCGGGCCATGATGTGGCGCACCACGCTGTAGTCCTGAAGCGAATCGCTGGACAGGTCTTTGCCATAGCCCGAGCGCTTCAGGCCGCCGTGGGGCATTTCGCTGACCAGCATGAAGTGGCTGTTGATCCAGGTGCAGCCGTACTGCAAGCGCGCTGCCACTTGCATGGCCTTGTCGAGGTTTTGCGTCCAGATCGACGATGCCAGGCCGTATTCGGAGTCGTTGGCCCAGTCCACGACCTGCGCCAGTTCATCAAAACGGGTGACGGTCACCACCGGCCCAAACACTTCGCGCTGGACGATTTCATCGCTTTGTTTGCAACCGGCCAGCAGCGTCGGCTGGTAATAGAAGCCCGCTCCCGGATGCGCAGCGCCCCCCGTCACACACTCAATGTGCGGCTGGCCCAGCGCCCGTTCGACAAAACTGGACACGCGATCACGCTGACGGGTGCTGATCAGCGGGCCGATTTCGTTGTCGGCATCGCGCTTGCCGGCAAAGCGGATACGGCTCACGGAATCACCCAGCGCCGCCACCAACTTGTCGTAAATACCGGCCTGCGCATACACCCGGCACGCCGAGGTGCAATCCTGGCCCGCGTTGTAATAGCCATACGTGCGCACCCCTTCGACCACGGCCTCAAGGTCGGCATCATCGCAGACGATCACCGGCGCTTTTCCGCCCAGTTCAAGGTGGGTGCGCTTGAGGGTTTTGGCCGCGGTGGAGAGGATTTTCTGCCCGGTGACGATGTCGCCGGTCAATGACACCATGCGCACTTTCGGGTGGCTGACCAAATGGCTGCCGACGTTTTCACCGCCGCCACAAATGATGTTGAGCACGCCGCGCGGCAGGATCTCGGCCAGCATCGGCGCCAGGGCCAAAATCGACAGCGGTGTGTGCTCGGAAGGCTTGAACACCAACGTGTTGCCCGCCGCCAACGCCGGGGCGATTTTCCAGGCGGCCATCATGATCGGGTAGTTCCACGGCGCAATCGAGGCCACCACGCCGATCGGGTCACGGCGCACCATGCTGGTATAGCCGGGCAGGTATTCGCCACTGAGCTGGCCGGTCTGGCAACGCACGGCGCCCGCAAAAAAGCGGAACACGTCCACCGTGGCACTCAAGTCGTCTTTGCGCGCCAGATGCAGCGGCTTGCCGCAGTTCAGCGCTTCGAGACGCGCGAGGTAGTCGGCGTTTTTTTCAATCGCACTGGCGATTTCCAGCAGCAGGTTAGAGCGTTGCTGCGGCGTGGTCCGTGCCCAGCCGTCGAAGGCCCGGTGCGCGGCAAGGATCGCGGCCTCGGTCTGCTCGGCGCTGGCCTCGGCGATCGACGTCAGCACTTCACCCGTGGTCGGGTTGAGGATGGGTTCGACAATGCCCTGCCCGGCGACTGATTCACCGTCGATCAACAGTGCGGTGAACAATGGTGTCTGCGCGGCGGGCATGGTAGGGCTCTCTTGTGGTGTGCGGTCGTGGTGCGCCCCGCTCTGTGGGCTGGACCGTTTTATAGAGGCTGCAAGATTAGTCTTGGCGCAGCGCGAACGACAAACACTAAATCCAGATTAAATCGCCAGCTTGCGCCCGCCATGGGGCTGCTCGCGGGCGACGGTCAAAAACGGATCGACCAACGGCGGCCGCGCGGTCCCCCGGCGCCAGGCCAGGCCGACGTCAAGTGTCTGGTTAAGGTCGGCAATGGGCCGGGCCTCGATGATGTCGCCTTCCAGCGACCAGGGCCGGTAGGTCATGTCCGGCTGGATCGAGATCCCCAGCCCCGCCGCAACCAGGCTGCGCACCGCTTCGGTCGATGCCGTGCGCAAGGTAATGCTCGGTTGCAACCCCGCCTGCGTCCACAAGCGCTGGGCATTGCTGTCCATCTCATCGACGTTCAACTGGATCAGCGATTCTTTGGCCACGTCGGCCAGGTTGATGCTGTCCAGCTCCAGTAGTGGATGCTGGGCCGGCAGCCAGACACGGTGCGGCGAATGGGTCAGCACCTCGGACTGCAAGGCGTGGCGATCTTCAAGATTGGAAAGGATCAGCACGCCGACATCAATCTCGCCACTGACCAGCAAGTGCTCGATGTACGGGCGTTCGTCTTCCATCACGCGGATTTCGACGTTGGGGTAGGCGCGCTGAAAACGGGTGAGTAAATCCGCGAGGTAATAACCCGCCACCAGGCTGGTCACGCCGACGATCAACTGCCCGGCCACCTGGTCGGTGCTCTGCTGCAAGCTGCGTTTGGCGTTGTCCACCGTGGCCAGGATCAAATGCGCCTGGCGCAGAAACTGATGGCCCTGGTGGGTCAGGGTCATGCCCTTGGCGTGGCGATTGAACAGGCTAACGCCAATTTCCTGCTCCAGTTGCTGGATCGCCAGGGTCAAGGTCGATTGAGAGATGTACACCGCTTGGGCGGCAGCCGAGATGGAGCCAGTCTCGGCCACGGCGATGAAGTGACGGATCTGACGCAACGTCATCATGAAAACACCCCTCCAGCGGACTGATTTTTTGTGAGGGGCGAGTGTATATCTTTTTTATCGATAGCCCGGCACAAACCTCAGCGCTGCTTTACTGACCGTTACCCTTATTCACATTTGCTTACGACAGTCGCAGGCAGGGATCGCAGTATCATGCCGACATCTGACCACCGAGAGCTTTAGTCATGCCCACTGCTGCCTCCAAACGCTGGCTGATCCTGATCGCCGTGATGCTGGCCTTTGTGCCCATCGTGATTGATATGACCATTCTGCATATTGCTGTGCCGTCGCTGACGCTGGCGTTGGGCGCGTCTGGGGCGCAGGTGTTGTGGATCATCGATATCTACCCGCTGCTGATGGCCGGTTTGCTGGTGCCCATGGGCACCCTCGCCGACCGGGTCGGTCATCGGCGCATCCTGCTGTATGGCCTGAGCGTGTTCTGGGTGGCTTCGTTGCTCGCCGCGTTCGCGCCTACGCCGGCCATGCTCATCGGCGCCCGGGTGCTGTTGGCGCTGGGCGGCGCGATGATCATGCCGTGTGTGCTGGGCATTATTCGCCGCACCTTCGAAGACGAAAAAGAACGCGCGCTGGCCCTCGGCCTGTGGGGC
>NZ_WIVR01000090.1:0-14739 GCF_009600525.1 Pseudomonas sp. FSL R10-1350 | reverse complement strand
GCCCGCACCTGCCGCTCCCGCCGCCCCGGTGGCCGGCGTTGACTTCGAAAAAGTCCACGCAGTAATCCAGGAACGCTGCACGGTTTGCCATTCCGCCTCCCCTACCAGCCCGCTGTTCAGCGTGGCTCCGGCCGGGGTGATGTTTGACACCGCGCAACAAATTCAACTGATGGCCCCGCGCATTCAAGCGCAAGCCGTCGCCACACCGATCATGCCGCTGGGCAACATCACTCAGATGACCCAGCAAGAACGCGACTTGGTCGGTGCCTGGGTCAACTCAGGAGCCCACATCAACTGACGCACACGGGTGGCCGCAAACCGTGGGCGGCCACCCACCACACCATTAGCTCACAACAATAAAAATGACCGAGGTGTTGCATGTCCGACTTAACCGAACCGCGCATACCCGCAGTAACCGCACCACCACCCATCCAGCGGCTACCGTTGTTGCAATTGATTCTGGTCGGTCTGCAGCACGTGCTGCTGATGTACGGGGGTGCTGTCGCCGTCCCCCTGATCATCGGCCAGGCAGCGGGGCTGAGTCGTGAGGAAATCGCCTTTCTGATCAACGCCGACCTGCTGGTGGCCGGCGTGGCAACCATCGTCCAGTCTTGGGGCATCGGCCCCATGGGCATTCGCATGCCGGTGATGATGGGCGCCAGTTTTGCCGCCGTTGGCAGCATGGTGGCGATGGCCGGGATGCCGGGCATCGGCATGACCGGTATTTTCGGGGCAACCATTGCCGCCGGTTTCTTCGGAATGATCATTGCGCCGTTCATGTCCAAGGTGGTGCGCTTCTTCCCGCCGCTGGTCACCGGCACCGTGATTACCTCCATTGGCCTGTCACTGTTCCCGGTCGCCGTCAATTGGGCGGGAGGCGGCAGCACAGCAGCGCAATTCGGCTCACCGATTTACCTGTTTATTGCGGCGCTGGTGCTGGGCACCATTTTGCTCATCAATCGCTTTATGCGCGGTTTCTGGGTCAACGTTTCGGTACTGATCGGCATGGCACTGGGCTATGCCCTGTGTGGTGCCATCGGCATGGTCAACTTGCAAGGCATCGGCCTGGCGCCGTGGTTCCAGATCGTCACGCCGCTGCACTTCGGCATGCCTGAGTTCCATCTGGCACCGATCCTGTCGATGTGTCTGGTGGTGGTGATCATTTTTGTCGAGTCCACCGGGATGTTTCTGGCGCTGGGCAAGATCACCGACCAGGAAGTCACCCCACGCATGCTCCGTCGCGGCTTGCTGTGCGACGCCGGGGCTTCGTTTCTGGCGGGCTTTTTCAACACCTTCACCCACTCTTCATTCGCCCAGAACATCGGTCTGGTGCAAATGACCGGCGTGCGTTGCCGCTCGGTGACGATCATGGCCGGGATCTTCCTGATCACCCTCAGTCTGTTGCCTAAAGCCGCGTTCCTGGTGGCCTCGATTCCGCCCGCGGTACTGGGCGGCGCAGCCATTGCGATGTTCGGCATGGTTGCCGCCACGGGGATCAAAATCCTCCAGGAAGCCGACATTGCCGACCGCCGCAATCAACTGCTGGTGGCCGTCAGCATTGGCATGGGCCTGATCCCGGTGGTGCGCCCCGAGTTCTTCGCACACTTGCCACTCTGGATGGGCCCGATCACCCACAGCGGCATCGCCATGGCGGCAGTCAGCGCCGTGTCCCTGAACCTGCTGTTCAACGTACTGGGCGGCGCCGAGCGTGCAGCCATGAGCGGTCACGTGCATCAGCATTGATGCGCGATGGATGAGTGTTTGTGTGGGAGCGGGCTTGCTCGCGATGAAATCGCTACGGTTTACCTGAAAAACCGCAGCGCCTGAATCGCGAGCAAGCCCGCTCCCACCCACCTGCCAATCTCTGGCACACACAATAATAAAAAAGGAAGCATCCCATGCACTGCAAACACTGGGGCGTCACGCTCGCGGGTGGGCTTTTGGCTGCAGGTCAGGCCATGGCCGGTGATCTGTTCTTGTGGCAAACCAACAGCCTCACCTACCTGTACGGCAAGAACTTCGCGATCAACCCGTCGATCCAGCAAACGATCACCTTTGAACACGCCGACAAATGGAAATACGGCGACAACTTCCTGTTTGTCGACCGCATTTTCTACAACGGTAAAGCCGACCCCAACAAAGGCCCACACACCTATTACGGCGAGTTCAGCCCACGCCTGTCGTTCGGCAAGATCTTCGACCAAAAACTCGAATATGGCCCCATTAAAGACGTGCTCCTGGCCATGACTTACGAGTACGGCGAAGGCGACAGCGAGGCCTACCTCATTGGTCCGGGCTTTGACTTGGCGGTGCCCGGCTTTAACTACTTCACCCTCAACTTTTATCGCCGCCACACCGAAGGGCCACGCCCTGGCACGGGGGTTTGGCAGATCACACCGTCGTTCTCCTACACCATTCCAGTGGGCCGCTCCAACGTGCTGATCGATGGCCACATGGACTGGGTGGTCGATAATGACCAGAACTCACGCGGCACGTATCACGCCAACCTGCACTTCAACCCGCAGGTCAAATATGACCTGGGCAAAGCCCTTAACCTGGGCGAAAAGCAACTGTATGTCGGCTTTGAATACAGCTACTGGAAAAACAAGTACGGCATCGAAAGCAGCAGCCGTCTGGACACCAACCAAAACACCGCCAGCGCCCTGATCAAAGTCCACTTTTAAGCCTTGCTGCGCCCGGGCAACCACAGCGCGCTTGAGTACCGACGCCAGAGTCAGTACTCTGCGCGGCCGCTCAAAGACGGGCGCTGTTTTAAAGCTGACTCTGAAGCCAACTTTATCGTTCAACTCAACTGTTTACGGCCTGCATTAGTCTCCCGCCACTCAACTGTCCACGGACAGCCGAGCGATGTCTCTTTGCCGTAAAACAGGGTGTTCAAACGCCTTTAAGTTGACCACAAAGACAAGTTTTAAAACAAAAGAACCAAGGTGCCGCACAGAGCGCCGAGTTCTACTCATGCAGCATTGATTAATTTTTGGAGCAACCGAATGAAGCGCATTCTGACCGGCCTGGTGCTTGCGGGGAGCCTGCTGGGCGGTACAACGGCAGCCGCAGAAGACTTGCTGCAGTGGCAAACCAACAGCTTGACGTACTTGTATGGCAAGGACTTCCAGGTCAATCCCAAGATCCAACAGACCTTGACCTTCGAACACGCCGACAGCTGGAAATACGGTGATAACTTTTTGTTTGTCGACCGTATTTTTTACAACGGCAAAGAAGACAGTAACTTAGGCACCAACACCTACTACGGCGAGTTCACGCCGCGCTTGTCGTTCGGCAAGATCTTCGATCAGAAGTTTGAGTTTGGCCCCATCAAAGACGTGTTGCTGGCCCTCACGTACGAGTTTGGCGAAGGCGATTCAGACTCCTACCTGATCGGCCCAGGTTTCGACCTGAATGTGCCGGGCTTCGACTTCTTCCAGTTGAACTTCTACAAACGCTACCCAGAAGGCAACCGCCCGGGCCGTGGTGTTTGGCAGATCACCCCGGTGTGGTCCTGGACCCAGCCCGTGGGCAACTCCGATGTGGTCATCGACGGCTACATGGACTGGGTGGTCGACAACGATCAGAACGCGCGCGGCACCTACCACGCCAACCTGCACTTCAACCCACAGATCAAATATGACTTGGGCAAGGCGTTGAACTGGAGCGCGAAGCAACTGTACGTCGGTATCGAATACGACTACTGGAAAAACAAGTACGGCATCGAAGACAGCGGCTCCTTCAAAACCAACCAGGACACCGCGAGCCTGTTGGTCAAGTACCACTTCTGATGCACCCGCTTCAGCCACTGCATTCGCGTGGCTGAAGCCCTCCTCCCTGAGCAGCAACCTCCCCTCATTGGCCACCTTTATTTGACATACGCCGCGCATGCGTATATTTCTGCATACGCCATGTATGTCAAAACACCTTTCTTACCTGCAACGTCACGGAGCTTGTATGGCCAACCCCTATCGCGAGATTTTCAGCGCCCCCGGCAGCAAAGCGTTTTGCGCCGCAGGCCTGATCGCCCGAATGCCCATATCCATGGCAGGTATCGGCATCATCACCATGCTTTCGCAGTTGCACGGCTCGTATTGGTTGGCGGGCGCGGTGGCGGCTACCTTTGCACTGGCCATGGCCCTGCTGGCACCACAGATTTCTCGCGCGGTTGATCGCTACGGGCAACGCCGGATCTTGCCCGGCGTGGCGGCGGTTGGCGTCTGCGCCATGCTTGCGTTGCTGCTGTGCAGCTACCTGAACGCGCCCGACTGGACGCTGTTTGTCTGCGCCGCCCTGGCCGGCTGCATGCCCAGCATGCCGGCCATGGTCCGCTCCCGCTGGAGTGAGCTGTACCGCGGCTCGCCCAAGCTGCACACGGCGTTCTCGATTGAATCGGTGCTGGACGAAGTCTGCTTTATCATCGGCCCGCCCATTTCCGTGGGCCTGAGCGTGGCCCTGTTCCCCCAGGCCGGGCCACTGGCGGCCGCGATCCTGTTGGCAGTGGGCGTAACCGCCTTTGTCATGCAACACAAAACTGAGCCGCCCGTTCACCCGCGCACTCTGGAGAATGACGTCACGGTCTTGCGCCAGGGCGCGGTTCTGGTGCTGATGATGGCCTTGATCGGCCTGGGCACCATTGTCGGCACCGTGGATGTGGTCAGCGTGGCCTTTGCCCAACACCAGGGCGAACCGGCGGCCGCGAGCATCGTCCTGTCGGTGTATGCACTGGGTTCATGCCTGGCCGGGCTGGTGTTTGGCAGCCTCAAATTGAACATGCCCCTGCCCCGGTTGTTTTTGTTGGGCGCGTTGGCCACCGCAATCACCATGGTGCCGCTGATGTGGGCCAACAGCATCATCACCCTGGCCGCGGCCATGTTTGTCGCCGGGCTGTTCTTCGCCCCGACCCTGATCACCGCCATGGCGCTGGTCGAAAACATCGTCGCCCCGGCCAAGCTGACCGAAGGCCTGACCTGGATGATCACCGGCCTGGGCATGGGCGTTGCCCTCGGGGCGGTGGTCGGTGGCTGGGTGATCGACGCTTACGGTGCACCGGCAGGCTTCAGGGTGTCGTTGATCGCCGGTTTGGGCATGTTGCTGTTTGCCATCGCGGGCTATCGGCTGTTGCAAAACAGCACCTCGCAGCCGGGTAACGCGCTGGCCTGACGGCTGGCGTACGACCGCCTGCAAGCAGCTGTCTTGAGACGTTTGCAATCACGGTGCTACCATGCCCGACCGCCAAAACAGGCAAGGAAATACCGGGTTTATGAGTAGCATCCGCGAGCGCAACAAAGAACTGATTTTGCGAGCCGCCAGCGAGGAATTCGCCGACAAAGGGTTTGCCGCCAGCAAAACCAGCGACATCGCGGCCAAGGCGGGGGTGCCCAAGCCCAACGTCTATTACTACTTCAAATCCAAGGAAAACCTGTACCGCGAAGTGCTCGAAAGCATCATCGAGCCGATCCTGCGTGTGTCGACGCCGTTCAACGCCGATGGCGAGCCGAACGAGGTGTTAAGCAACTACATCCGTTCCAAAATCCTGATTTCCCGCGAACTGCCGTTTGCCTCGAAAGTGTTCGCCAGCGAAATCATGCACGGCGCCCCGCACCTCAGTGAAAAACAGGTCGAACTGCTTAACGACCAGGCCAAACACAACATCGCCTGCATCCAGACCTGGATCGACCGCGGCCTGATCGCCCCGATCGACCCGCACCACCTGATGTTCAGCATCTGGGCCGCGACCCAGACCTACGCCGACTTCGACTGGCAAATTTCCGCCATCACCGGCAAGGCCAAGCTCGACGACAGCGACTACGAAGCTGCAACGCAGACCATTATTCGGCTGGTGCTTAAAGGCTGTGCGCCGGACCAATAAGCAACACCAAAATCCGTAGGAGCGAGCTCGCCTCGCGATCTTTTAAAAGATCAAAAGATCGCGAGGCAAGCTCGCTCCTACCGTAAGACGTGATTAAGCCACCACTCCCGCATCCGCGCGCAGCCCTTGTCCTTCTATCGCGCTGATGGCGCATTGCTCATCAATGTCTGAGGTATCACCACTGATACCGATCGCCCCCAGCACCTTGCCCTGAGCATCGCGGATCAAGACGCCACCCGGCACCGGCACGATATCGCCTTGGCCCATGCCATTGAGCGCCGCGAAAAACATCGGGCGCTGCTGTGCGTCCAGCGCCAGTGCACGTGACCCCTTGCCCAAGGCAATCGCCCCCCAGGCCTTGCCAATCGAAATGTTGGGGCGCAACAAGCTGGCGCCGTCCTCACGCTGCAACGCCAGCAAATACCCACCCGAATCGAGTACCGCGACCGTCAGCGGGGACGCGTTGATGCTGCGACCCGCGTTCAAGGCTTGAGCCGCCAGGGTTAAAGCGACTTTCAAGGTTAAAGCACTCATGGTTGCCATCCTTATTTTGTTATTGGAAGCCTTGCCCCACCTGCTTCAGGCAGAACCAATGAGAGCAATAGAACACAAAAATACGATTATTTGTATACAGTTTTTCAGATAACAATTCCCAAAAAACCTAAAACCTCGTGAAATAGGGCCTCCCGACCGTCTAGCCATGGATTAAACAAAAGCCATTGACCTGCAGGGCGGACCATGAATAAACTCAGCCATCAGCCACTTGTATACAATTATAAAACGTAAGAGGCACAATCAAATGAGCAAAATGAGAGCAATCGAAGCCGCTGTTTTGGTGATGCGTCGTGAAGGTGTCGACACCGCTTTTGGTATCCCGGGCGCCGCCATCAACCCGCTGTATTCAGCCTTGCAAAAAGTGGGCGGCATCGATCACGTCCTCGCTCGCCACGTGGAAGGCGCCTCGCATATGGCCGAGGGCTACACCCGCACCAAAGCCGGCAATATTGGCGTGTGCATCGGCACCTCCGGCCCTGCGGGCACTGACATGGTGACCGGCCTTTACAGCGCCTCTGCCGATTCGATCCCGATTCTGTGCATCACCGGCCAAGCGCCACGGGCGCGTCTGCATAAAGAAGACTTCCAGGCCGTGGACATCACCAGCATCGTCAAGCCGGTGACCAAGTGGGCAACCACTGTGCTCGAGCCGGGCCAGGTGCCTTACGCCTTCCAGAAAGCCTTTTATGAAATGCGCTCCGGGCGCCCTGGCCCCGTGCTGATTGACCTGCCGTTTGATGTGCAAATGGCTGAAATCGAATTCGACATCGACACCTACGAACCCCTGCCGCTGGCCAAGCCTTCGGCCACCCGGGTACAGGTCGAAAAAGCCTTGGCCATGCTCGACCAGGCCGAACGCCCGCTGCTGGTCAGCGGCGGTGGCGTGATCAACGCCGACGCCAGCGCGTTGCTGGTGGAGTTCGCCGAGTTGACCGGCATCCCGGTGATCCCGACCTTGATGGGCTGGGGCAGCATTGCCGACGATCACCCGCTGATGGTCGGTATGGTCGGCCTACAAACCTCGCACCGCTACGGCAACGCCACCCTGCTCAAATCCGACGTAGTACTGGGCATCGGCAACCGCTGGGCCAACCGCCACACCGGTTCGGTCGAGGTGTACACCGAAGGCCGTAAATTCATCCACGTGGACATTGAGCCGACACAAATCGGCCGCGTTTTCACCCCGGACCTGGGCATCGTTTCCGACGCAGGCGCAGCCCTCACTGTGTTCCTGGAAGTGGCCCGCGAATGGAAAGCCGCCGGCAAGCTGAAAAACCGCAGCGCCTGGCTGCAAGACTGCCAACAACGCAAAGCAACCCTGCACCGCAAGACTCACTTCGACTCCGTGCCGGTCAAGCCGCAACGCGTGTACGAAGAGATGAACCAAGTGTTCGGCAAAGACACCTGCTATGTCAGCACCATCGGTTTGTCGCAGATTGCCGGTGCGCAGTTCCTGCACGTTTACAAGCCACGCCACTGGATCAACTGCGGCCAGGCCGGGCCATTGGGCTGGACTATTCCGGCAGCGCTAGGCGTGGTCAAGGCCGACCCGAACCGCAACGTTGTAGCCCTGTCGGGTGACTATGACTTCCAGTTCATGATCGAAGAACTGGCCGTGGGCGCGCAGTTCAACCTGCCGTACATCCACGTGGTGGTGAACAACTCCTACCTTGGCCTGATCCGTCAGGCACAGCGTGGATTCGAAATGGACTACTGCGTGCAGCTGTCTTTCGACAACCTTAATGCCCCAGAACTGAATGGCTACGGCGTCGACCACGTCGCCGTGGTCGAAGGTCTGGGCTGCAAGGCGCTGCGCGTATTCGAACCGGCTCAAATCCAGCCTGCACTGCGCAAGGCGCAAGACATGCTCAAAGAGTTCCGCGTACCGGTGGTCGTAGAGATTATTCTGGAGCGCGTGACCAACATCTCGATGGGCACCGAAATCAACGCCGTCAATGAATTTGAAGATCTGGCGCTGGTGGGTAACGATGCACCGACCGCCATTTCAATGCTCGATTAACCCCTAAGCCCTAGCCCTCTCCTGCGTGGAGAGGGAACAAAAAAGCAGGAGTTCACCATGCCGCGTTTTGCCGCCAACCTGTCCATGCTGTTCACCGAACAGGATTTCCTTGTCCGTTTCCAAGCGGCTGCCAACGCTGGTTTCCACGGCGTTGAATACCTGTTTCCGTACGACTACAGCGCTGAAGAAATCAAACATCACCTGGATGCCAACAAACTGACCCAGGTGCTGTTCAACCTGCCCGCCGGCGATTGGGCCAAGGGCGAGCGCGGGATTGCCTGCCACCCCGACCGGGTCGAGGAATTCCACGCAGGCGTCGACAAGGCCATCGCCTACGCCAAAGTACTGGGCAACACGCAAATCAACTGCCTGGCCGGGATTCGCCCACAAGGCGTAGACGACGCCACCGTCGAAAGAACCTTCATCAGCAACCTCAAGTACGCCGCCGACAAACTGCAAGCGGTGGGCATCAAGCTGGTGATGGAAGCGATCAATACCCGCGACATTCCGGGCTTTTACCTCAACAAAACCGCACAGGCGCTGGCGATTCAGGACAAGGTCGGCAGCGCCAACCTGTTCCTGCAATACGACATCTATCACATGCAAATCATGGAAGGCGACCTGGCGCGCACCATGCAAACGCACCTGGCGCAGATCAACCACATCCAGCTGGCAGACAACCCCGGCCGCCATGAACCGGGCACCGGCGAGATCAACTACCGCTTCCTGTTCGACCACCTCGACAGCATCGGCTATCAGGGCTGGGTCGGTTGCGAGTACAAGCCGCTGACCAGCACCGAAGCCGGGCTGGTGTGGCTCAAGACGCATAACGCGGTGTAAAAGTTGTTTATCCAATAAAAACAAGAGGATTTGTCATGGCTAAAATCGGATTTATCGGCACCGGGATCATGGGTTTGCCTATGGCCAGCAACCTGCAAAAGGCCGGGCACAGCCTGTTCTTGTCGACCCATCGCGGCGCAGCACCTAGCGACCTGCTGTCGGCTGGCGCCATCGCCCTGGCCAGCCCGAAAGAAGTCGCTCAGGAAGCCGAATTCATCATCATCATGGTGCCCGACACCCCGCAGGTCGACGAAGTCCTGTTCAGTGAAAACGGGATTGCCGCAGGCCTGAGCCCGAACAAAGTGGTGATCGACATGAGTTCGATCTCGCCCACTGCGACCAAAGCCTTCGCCGAAAAAATCAACGCCAAGGGCGCGCAGTACCTCGACGCCCCGGTGTCTGGCGGTGAAGTCGGCGCCAAGGCTGGCACCCTGAGCATCATGGTCGGCGGTGACGAAAAAACCTTCGCCCGTGCCCTGCCCCTGCTGCAAAGCATGGGTAAAAACATCACCCTGGTCGGCGGCAATGGCGACGGCCAAACCGCCAAAGTGGCCAACCAGATCATCGTCGCCCTGAACATTCAGGCCGTGGCCGAAGCCCTGGTCTTTGCCGCCAAAAACGGCGCGGACCCGGCCAAGGTTCGCGAAGCCTTGATGGGCGGCTTCGCCTCTTCGAAGATCCTTGAAGTGCACGGCGAGCGCATGATCAAAGGCACCTTCGATCCGGGGTTCCGCATTAGCCTGCACCAGAAAGACCTCAACCTGGCGCTGGCTGGCGCCCGTGAGCTGGGGATCAACCTGCCCAACACCGCCAACGCCCAGCAAGTGTTCAGCACCTGCGCCGCTCTCGGTGGCGGCAACTGGGACCACTCGGCGCTGATCAAAGGCCTGGAACACATGGCCAACTTCTCCATTCGCGACAAATAACCTCTGCGGTCCACCCACCGTAGGAGCTGCCGCAGGCTGCGATCTTTAGTTTTTTAAAACGATCGCAACCTGCTGCACTTTCTGCGGGGCATCTGCTCACCCTCAAAAAAGTTGATTGCGCCATGACTCATTGCCCTGACTGGGCCACGGCCCTGTGCAATGGTTTCAGCCAAGTCTTCCTGCAACGTCACCCACTCTGCGGCGTGCTGTGCCTGCTGGCCATTGTCGTCAGCGCACCTGCGTTGCTCGGCGGGGCGTTGCTCGGTGCAGTCGCAGGCTTGCTGACGGCACAACGTCGCGGCTACGCCAAAACCGAACGTCAGGCCGGGCTCTACAGCTACAACGGTGTGTTGCTGGGGCTGCTGCTGAGCCATCAACTGCCGTGGTCAGCCATGCTGCCACTGTTGATCATCGCCAGCGCCGGGATCAGCAGCATGGTGGTGCATCAATGGCTCAAACGCGCCACGCATCCCCATAGCCTGATGATTTACACCGCTCCTTTTGTCGCCATCGGCTGGGTCCTGCTCACCCTGCAAGGAACACCGGAGTACAGCATTGAACCGTACGCCCTCAACGCCTGGACGCTGCTGCAAGCCCTGTTCAAGGGGATCAGCCAAGTCATGCTGCTAAATCACCCGGTCGCCGGGCTGCTGATTGTCATCGGCTTGTGCCTGAGCCACTGGCGGGCGGCCCTGTGGGCGCTGACTGGCTCACTCGCCGGGCTGTTATGGAGCCTCTACCAACAGGACACCGGCGCCGCACTAAACGGGCTGGCTGGCTACAACCCGGCGCTGGCAGCATTGGCCTTGAGCCAGCAAGGGAGCCGAATCTGCAAGCCGTTGCTGGGCATCGTCGTAACCTTGGCCTTGGCGCCGGGTTTCAGTGCGCTGGGTCTGCCTCTTTTAACCGCGCCCTTTGTGCTCAGTTGCTGGGTTATCGGTGGCGGTGTTCGCCTGTTAAGCCGCAAGTCGGCTGGCAGTGAAGCGCAAAGCAGGTTGCGCATCGAACGTTAATACCCGAATCTTCAGGGTTTTGGGTATCGAGCGATCTACATGAAGAATCAGGATTGGCGTCAGCGCCTGTACGTGATGGTGTTTCAGTCTGACACCCCCGCCGGGCGCCGTTTCGATACCACCCTGCTGCTGATCATCATGGCGAGTCTGGTGGTGGTCATCCTCGACAGCATCAACAGCATTCACCTGCAATACGGCGACCTGCTGGCCTATATCGAATGGGGCTTCACCTTTGTGTTTGCCATCGAATACGGCCTGCGCCTGTACTGCTCGCCCAAACCATTGCGCTACGCGTTCAGCTTTTATGGATTGGTGGACCTGCTCGCCATCGTGCCGGGGATCCTGGCGATTTATTACAGCGACGCGCAGTACCTGTTGATTATTCGTGTCATCCGCATGCTGCGGATCTTCCGGATCCTCAAACTGTTGCCCTACTTGAGCCAGGCCAATTACCTGCTCTCAGCCTTGCGCGGCAGCAAACAGAAAATCATCGTGTTCCTGGTCGGGGTATCCACCCTGGTCACCGTGTTCGGCACCTTGATGTACGTGGTTGAAGGCCCGGATCACGGCTTTACCAGCATCCCGGTCAGCATCTATTGGGCCATCGTGACCCTGACCACCGTCGGCTACGGCGACATCGTCCCGCAGACCATTCCCGGGCAAGTGATCTCGGCCATGGTGATGATCACCGGCTACTCAATCATCGCCGTGCCCACCGGTATTTTTACCGCCGAACTGGCCAACGCCATGCGCGGCGAACAGTTGCAGCACACGTGCACCACCTGCAAAAAAGCCCAGCACGAGGCCTCGGCGTCTTTTTGTTCCCGGTGTGGTAATGCGCTATTCGTCAAAAACGTATAAACAAAGTGCTTTTTAATCTTTTAAGGACTATGCAGCACCCGCTATAGTCGCTGGCATATTGCCTCTTTTGCCCCCTATAACAAGGACTACGCAGTGAAAAAACTCTTTAGCGCCTCTTTGTTGGTCGCAGGCCTTGCACTCAGCAGCCTGGCCCACGCCGACAACAAACCGTTGCTTAACGTGTCTTACGACGTGATGCGCGACTTCTACAAAGACTACAACCCTGCGTTCCAAAAGCACTGGGAAAAAGAGAAGAACCAAAAGCCGACTGTGCAGATGTCCTTCGGCGGCTCGAGCAAACAAGCACGCGCAGTGATCGACGGCCTGCCGGCCGACGTGATCACCATGAACATGGCCACCGACATCAACGCCCTGGCTGACAACGGCCAACTGGTCCCGGAAAACTGGGTCACCCGCCTGCCGGATAACAGCGCGCCGTTCACCTCGGCCACCGTATTTATCGTCCGTAAAGGCAACCCGAAAGGCCTGAACGACTGGCCAGACCTGCTCAAGGACGGCGTGCAAGTGATCGTGCCCAACCCGAAAACCTCAGGTAACGGCCGCTACACCTTCCTCTCGGCCTGGGGCTATGCGCAAAAACACGGCGCCGATGAAGCAAAAGCCCGAGAGTTTGTCGGCAAACTGTTCAAGCAAGTGCCTGTGCTGGACACCGGCGGCCGTGCGGCCACCACCACGTTCATGACCAACCAGATCGGCGACGTGCTGGTGACCTTCGAAAACGAAGCAGAAATGATTGCCCGCGAGTTTGGTCGTGACCAGTTCGAAGTGATCTACCCAAGCGTTTCTGCCGAAGCAGAGCCGCCAGTGACCGTGGTCGATAAAGTCGTCGACAAAAAAGGCACCCGCGCCGAGGCCGAGGAATACCTCAAGTACCTGTGGTCGCCAGAAGGCCAGGAAATTGCTGCCAAAAACTACCTGCGCCCACGCGACCAGGCGATCCTGGCCAAGTACAACGACCGCTTCCCGAAAGTCGACTTCCTGTCGGTTGAGAAAACCTTCGGCGACTGGCGTGAAGTGCAGAAAAAATACTTCAGCGATGGCGGCGTGTTCGATCAGATCTACAGCGGCCAATAACCCCACCCCCGCTTAGGAACTAACTTGCCTCGCGATCTTTTGACGTTCTAAAAGCTCGCGAAGCAAGCCCGCCCTCACCACCTGTACAAAAACACAGTAAAAACGCTTGATCTCCAGCCAATGACTGCCCATGCTGCACCTCTTCTGCGATGCATGAATGAGTAGAGCTATGCGGCTGTTTCTGTGTGAAAAACCTTCCCAGGCCAAAGATATTTCGGCCGTGCTCGGCGCCAGCCGACGCGGTGATGGCTGCTGGGTGGGCGCCAATGCAACCGTCACCTGGTGCATTGGCCACCTGCTTGAAACCGCCCCGCCAGACGCCTATGACGAGCGCTACAAGCGCTGGGTACTGGCCGACCTGCCGATCATCCCGGAAAAATGGAAGATGCGGGTCAAGCCCAAAACCGCCAGCCAGTTCAAAGCCGTCAAACGCCTGCTGGGTGAAGCCAGTGAACTGGTGATTGCCACCGACGCCGACCGCGAAGGCGAAATGATCGCCCGCGAACTGGTCGAGCATTGCCGCTATCGCGGGCCCATCCAGCGCCTGTGGTTATCCGCACTGGACGACGCCTCCATTCGCAAAGCCCTGGCGGCACTCAAGCCCGGCGCCGAAACCTTTAATCTCTATCACTCGGCCTTGGGCCGCTCGCGGGCCGACTGGCTGATCGGCATGAACATGAGCCGCCTGTTCACCCTGCTCGGGCGCAAGTCCGGCTATCAGGGGGTGTTGCCGGTAGGCCGGGTACAAACCCCGACCCTGCGTCTGGTGGTCGACCGTGATCGCAGCATCAGCGACTTTGTGCCGGTGGCGTACTGGGCGATCGATGTGCAACTCAAGCACGACGAGCAACTGTTCACCGCGCAATGGCGAGCCGATCCCGACACCTGTGACGATCAGGACCGCTGCCTCAACCAGGCCCACGCGCAACAGGCTGCCACCGCCATCAGCAACGCCAGCCACGCGCGGGTCAGCAAATTGCACACCGAGCGCATGCGCGAAGTCGCGCCGTTGCCCTTCGACCTCGGCACCCTGCAAGAAGTGTGTTCAAAAAAACTCGGCCTCGGCGCGCAAGAAACCCTCGACGTCGCCCAGGCGCTGTACGAAACCTACAAGGTCGTGACCTACCCGCGCAGCGATTGCGGCTACCTGCCGCTCAGCCAGCACAGCGAGGCTGCCTCCATACTGGCTGCCCTGCGTCAGGCCGACCCCAGCCTTGCGCCTCTGGCCGGGCACCTCGACCCGCAACGCCGCTCACGGGCCTGGAACGACGCCAAGGTCAGCGCCCACCACGGCATCATCCCCACAGCAGCGGCGAAGAACCTCGAACGCCTGAGCGGCAAACACCGCGCCGTGTACACCTTGATTCGTGCCCGCTACCTGGCGCAGTTTCTACCCAACCATGAATACGACCGCACCCAGGCTGATTTCGACTGCGCGAGCCAGCACTTGCGGGCCGTCGGCAAGCAAATCGTCGAACCCGGCTGGAAGCGCGCCCTGCCCGAAGCACTGGCCCCGGCCAAAGGTCGCGAAGCCCCGGTCCCGCAACCCTTGCC